>JAYTHJ010000368.1:0-8022 GCA_043732725.1 Sphingomonadaceae bacterium
CCGACTTAACACACCGGTTTGCTGCAGCGAAGGGCTTTGCACCCGACTAAGTAGTTACCGCATATCGCTAGCCCAGACGAACCAAGGCTGCCCGCAACCGCGCTGCCTCCGCCGACCGCGCCGCCAGATCGCCCCGCGCCTTGTTGACCGCCTCGGGCTTGGCCTTCTCGCTGAAACCGGGCGACGCGAGCCGCGCGGTGAGGGAGTCGCGCTCCTTTTCGGCAGAAGCGGCAGCCTTGTCGAGGCGGGCACGTTCGGCGACAAGGTCGATGATGCCTTCGAGCGGCAGCATGTAGGTGGCGTCGTCGTGGATCAGCTGCAGTGCACCGCCGGCAACAGCCGGGCCGGGCGCGACCCGGGCGAGCCAAGCCAATGCAGCCGCATGATCCGTCAGCCGGATCTGCGTCGCGGCACTGGCACCTTCGACAGCAAAACTCAGCCGGGCACTCGGTGGCACATTGAGCTCGGTCCGCGCCGACCGAATTTCGGCAATCAGCCCGATTAGCCATTCCAAATCCGCCGACGCTTCGCCATCGATCACCGCTGCATCTGTCACCGGCCACGCCGCGACGATAAGATCATGCTCGCGCGTTGCGAGCTTGTGCCACAGCTCCTCGGTGATGAACGGCATCACCGAGTGCAGCATGACGAGGATTTGATCGAGCGCCCAGCCGGCGACGGCTCGCGTTTCCGCCGCGATCGCAGCATCGGCACCGTCGGCGAGCAGCGGCTTGGTCAGTTCGAGGTACCAGTCGCAGAACCGGCTCCAGACGAACTGGTACGCGGTCTCGGCATAGCCGTCGAAACGGAAGGCCGCGACCGCGGCGTCGAGCGCCTGCGCGGTCTTGACGACTTCGCCGATAATCCAGCGGTTGACCGGCTGTGTCGCGCCCGGCGGCATTCTCGAGGTGCTGCCTGCAATGCCGTTCGACTGGCAGAAGCGCGCGGCGTTCCATAGCTTGGTGGCAAAGTTGCGGTAGCCTTCGACGCGTTTCTCGTCGAGCTTGATATCGCGGCCCTGGCTCTCCATCGCGGTCAGCGTGAAGCGCAGCGCGTCCGCCCCGAAGCGGTCGATCAGCGCCAGCGGGTCGACGGTGTTACCCTTCGACTTCGACATTTTCGCGCCCTTCGCGTCGCGCACCAGCCCATGGCAATAGACGGTGGCGAACGGCGGCTCGCCCATGAACTCGATGCCCTGCATCATCATCCGGGCGACCCAGAAGAAGATGATGTCGAACCCGGTGACGAGGACCGAGGTCGGGTAATAACGGGCGAGGGCTGAATTCCCCTCCCCTTCAGGGGGCTGGGTTGGGGCAAGGACTTCTGCGCCCGCAAGCGCGTCGCTCCCTGCTCCCGGTCCCCTGCCCACTTGGGAAAGGGGTTGGGGAAAGGGCCCACCCGCAACAGGCCAGCCCAACGTCGCGAACGGCCACAGCGCCGACGAAAACCACGTGTCGAGTACATCCTCGTCCTGCCGGAGCGCCACCCCTGCCCCGGCCAGCGCCTGCGCCGCGGCTTCATCCTCGGCGACGAATACCTCGCCATCGGGACCATACCACGCCGGAAGCCGGTGCCCCCACCACAGCTGGCGCGACACGCACCACGGCTGGATGCCCTCCATCCAGTTGAAGTAAGTCTTCTCCCACGTCGCGGGCACGAACTTGGTCTTACCCGACCGCACCGCGTCGATCGCCGGCCCGGCGAGTGTTTTCGCATCGACATACCACTGATCGGTCAGCCACGGCTCGATCACCACGCCCGAGCGGTCGCCGTAGGGAAGCTGAAGGACCCGATCTTCGACCCGCTCGAGCAGGCCCATCTCGTCCATCTGCGCAACAATCTTCGAGCGCGCTGTGAACCTGTCCAAGCCTATATATTCGGGCGGAACCCCGCATCCCGATGGCGCAACCACCCGGGCTTCAGCGTCGAAGATATTCCACATCGCATTGGGCTGGATGCCGTGGCGCTTGCCCACCTCGAAATCGTTGAAATCATGCCCGGGCGTGATCTTGACAGCTCCAGACCCAAGTTCCGGGTCTGCATGCTCGTCGCCGATAATCGGAATCAGTCGGTTTGTGATTGGCAGCCGCACCATTTCGCCAATCAGATGCCGGTAGCGCTCGTCGCTCGGGTTCACCGCGATCGCTATGTCGCCGAGCATCGTCTCGGGGCGGGTCGTTGCAACCGACAGAAAGCCTTCGCGATCTTGGAGCGGATAGCGCAGGTGCCAGAAGTGCCCGGCGACTTCGCGCGTCTCGACCTCGAGATCGCTGATCGCGGTTTTCAGCGCCGGATCCCAGTTGACCAGCCGCTTGTCGCGGTACAACAGCCGCTTCCCGTCGACGTTGCGCTTGTTATATAGCGCAACGAAGACCTTCGTCACCGCGGCGCTGAAGCCCGCGTCCATGGTGAAGCGCTCGTGCGCCCAGTCGCAGCTTGCCCCAAGCCGGCGCAACTGGCGGGTGATCTGGCCGCCACTTTCGTCTTTCCACTCCCAGACTTTCGCGATAAACTCGGCACGGCGGAGGTCTGTACGCTTGGTGCCCTGCGCATCAAGCTGGCGCTCGACGATCATCTGCGTCGCGATCCCGGCGTGGTCGGTGCCCACCACCCACAGCGCGTCGCGCCCTTTGAGCCGGTGATAGCGGATCAGGACGTCCTGCAGCGTGTTGTCGAGCGCATGACCGATGTGAAGCGAGCCGGTGACGTTAGGCGGCGGGATCACGATGGTGAACGGCTCGGCGTCGGGCCGTGCCGGGTGGAACGCGCCGGTGGCCTCCCAATGCGCGTAGAGCCGCGCCTCGATCTCGGCGGGGTCGAAGGTCTTGTCGATGATGGTCATCGCCGAGGCTTAGACGTGCCGTGCCGCCCGGTCACTCCCGTACATGCACGCGCCGCTGTTTTCGCGCTGTGGTTCCTGCGCTACCGGCGCTGAGTCGACTTACTCGGGCTCGATATAGTGCGGCACGAAGCGTGCGGTGTCGCGGGTGACGACCGCGTCGTCCTCGCGCACACCCATCCCCGCGGGCTCGTCGCCGACGATCCACGCGCCGATCACCGGGCGGCGGCCGTCGAAGCTCGGCGGCGGCAGGAGTGCCTGACGAATGGTGCCTTCGGCCCCGTAGCCTCGGTCGAGCGGCGTGTCGGCGCGGCCCTCGACAGTCACCGTGACGTTCGCCCCCTCGCGCGAGAACAGCGGCTTTTGGACGTAGCTGGTCCCAAGCATCGCCGCCGCCGGATCGTCGTCGAAGTATGCCGCGAGCAGATTGGGATGGCCCGGATGGCGTTCCCAGAGCAGCGGCAGGATGCCCTTGTTCGACAGCACCGCCTTCCACGCCGGCTCGATCCAGTGCACCCGCGCGGTCAGCAAGCTCGGCGCATACGGCTCACGCAGCATCATTTCCCACGGATAGAGCTTAAATGCCGCCTGCAGCTCATAACCGTCGGTATCCACGAAGCGCCCGCCGGCGTTGAGCCCGATATCGTTCATGGCGACGAACTTCGGCTCGATTCCGGCCTGCGTCGCGAGGTCCTCGAAGAAGCGTAGCGTCTGGCGGTCCTCGATCGCCGTCGCGTCGCCGGCGAAGTGGACGAAGCCGCCGCTGGGGAAGATCGCCGCGAACCGGTCGCGCAACCGATCGAACAGCTGGTTAAACTGATCGGCGCCGGGCGACAGCTGCCCACTCGCCAGCATCTCCTCGAGCCACAGCCACTGGAAGGTCGCGGCCTCGAACACGGCGGTCGGGGTGTCGGCGTTATACTCGTAGAGCCTCGGCGCACCGCTGCCGTCATAGGCGAAGTCGAAGCGGCCGTAGAGCGACGGCTGCGCGCTCCGCCACGAGGCGGCGATCAGGTCGTGGTACGCTGTCGGGATCGCCAGCCGCGTCAGCAATTGCTGGCTGGCGACGACTTCAGCGACAAGGTCGAGACACATCGCATGGCATGCGGCGGCCGCGGGCTCGATCGCGCCGTCGATCTCGGCGAGCGTAAAGGCATAAGCGGCGCTCTCGTCCCAATATTGGACGCCGCTGGCGCTATGGTAGACGAAGCCGATCGCGTCCGCCTTGGCATGCCAGTCGGTGCGCGGGGACATCGGAACACGGCGCATCGGCGAGGCCTCAGGCGCTGTGGCTATCGTCGTGCGTCGTCGCATCGTGGTGCACGTCGTCGTTCGGCTTGGTGTCGTCGCGCGCGCCGAGCTGCAGTTGCGGTGCCGCTGGTCCGGCGAGCCGGGCCAATATATCATCCGCCGACGACTGGCCCGGTGCCAGCCCCGCCAGCCGAAGTTTCTCGTCGAGATCGGCCCCGGTGCGCTGGTCTTCAAGTTCGCCCGCCGCGCGCATCTGCTCGCCGCGCATCATCTGGCGCTCGCGGATGCGCGCGAGGCTGTCGGCTGCCGAACCAAGCGAGCTGCCCGCGCCCGCCCCGCGAGCCGCGACCGAGGCCTGCGCCTTCTGCACCGACTCGTTGACGCGCACGACCTCGACCTCGCGGCGCAGCTGGTCGAGCTTGCGGTCGGTGGCGGCGATCGTCGTGTGCAACTGATCCTCGGCACCGCGCATATCGGCCGCCTGCGGGGCCTTGAGCGCGATATCGCGCTCGAGATCGGCGACGCGCTGCGCGACCTCGCGCGCCAGGTTCATGTTGCTCTGCGCCATCGCCGCGCGTGCCGAAGCCTCGTACTTCGCCGCCTGCGCTCGCAGACTGTCGAGCTCGTTCTCGAGGATGCGCCGCCGCGCCACCAGCCCGGCGAGATCGTCGCGCGCCTTGCCCTGCGCACCGTCCGCATCGCGCAGTTCCTGATCGAGGATCCGCATGGCGTTGGCATCGACCACCGCACTCGTCGCGTCGTGCGCGCCGGCACGGCCGAGGGTGAAAAGCTTGCTCCACAGTGCCATCGTTCGTCTCCGAAAGGGGGATGCTTAAGCCGCGCGCTTAGCGTGCAGGTCGGTCGCGGCGGCGATCGCGTTCTCGGCGAGCGTCCGCAGCTCGATCAGCACGGTGTCGATGGGGCTCGTCGCCGCGAGTTCGCCGCATAACTCGTAGAAATCGCGCCCGCCGACGGTGACGATGCCGAAGTTCGACAGCGGCATGACCTTTTGTGTGCGCAGCAGGAAGTCGTTGAAGGCGTTGCGGTCAGGCTGATCGTCGCACAGCCAAAGAAGCGCCGAAGCGGTGATCTCGCTGGCGCTGACGTCGACATAGATTTCGAGGTCGCCGTGACCCGTCATGGTGACCAGCAGCACCGGGCGGTCCACGTCGCCGTGATTGTCGAGCTGCCGCGTCGACAGCTCGCCCGACGGTTGCGCGTCGAGCGCCGCCTGCAGCGACGCCAGCGTCCAGGCAGCAACGGTCATTACAAAGCCCCCTCGTGCCACGATCTCGTCGCATCTCCCTTCCAACATAGGGGGGATAGAGCGCGTATGCCAGTCCGCGGGCGGCGTGGGCGCGCAGCCACTTTCCGCAGTCGCGCGCTTCGCCTATGAGCGGCGCTTCGCAGTACAGGACCCCGCATGTTCGAGCGCCTTTTCGGTCACCAGCCCGCGCCCGCCGCCAACGCGCTGCCGGCGGTCCGCAACATCACCATCGGGCGCACCGTGATGGTCGATCCGCTGGCGTGGCGGCGGTTCGGCGACGGGCTGAAGTTCCCCTTTACCGGCGACACGCTGCAGATCGTCGCGCAGGGCATGGTCGAGTTGAACGACGGCGGCTTCATTCACCGCTTCTACACCGACGACGACATCATGTTACAGGCGGTGACCAGCGACCGCGGCGGTCAGGAGATCAGCGACGTGACGCTGTTCGCGCCGTGGGACAGCCTGTATCCGGGCGCGCCCGCCGATCGCGACCTCTGGCGGCGGCGGCTGAGCGCCCCGGTGTTCACCGCGCCCGAGCTACCCGACTACCGCCGGTTGTGGTTCGGCGATGATCGCCCGGTGCAGGAGCCGGTTAGTTTCTGGGAGGATGTTCACGACGATCGCGACGGTATCGTCGACCGGCGCATCTTCCAGGTCTGTATGCTGTTCGCGCGGCAGCTCGGCGACGGGGGCAAGGAATTACTGCTGGCGATGGACATGGAAACCGACGCCGGCGACGCGTCTTTCGAGATCATGCTCGGCGTCGCGCTCGAAGCCGGCGAATTCCGGGCTTAGGGAGCCAAATCGATGAAGCGCTCGCAATCAATTCGGCTGACAACCTTGATCGCAGGCGTCGGCGTCTCGCTGACCGCCTGCGACAACCATGCGCCGCAGCCGCCGCAGTGGGGCGACGGCGGCAACGGCGGCAAGCGGGTCGCGGCGGTCAGTTACGCCTCGCTCGCCGAGTGCAAGGCCAAGGGCGTCATCCCCGCCGACCAGTGTCAGACCGCCTATGAGCAGGCGCAAAAGGCCAACGAGGCGAACGCGCCACGCTTCGGCGACAGCGGCAGCTGCGAAGCACGCTTCGGCGCCGGCCAGTGCGTTCCACGGGGAAGCGAGGGCGGCGGCAGCTTCTTCACGCCGCTGCTAACCGGTTTTCTGGTCGGGCGCGCGCTCAACAACTTCGGCGGCGGCGGCTATTATCAGGGCGCGCCGATGTACCGCGATCGCAGCGGCAGCTATTTCGGCGGTGCGGGCACCCCGTTGGTCCGCGACAGCAGCGGCCGCACCAGCCTCGGTTCGGAGGCGTTCAACGGCCGCGCCAGCGCCCCGGCCCGCGTCCAGTCGCGCAGCGCGGTAATCTCGCGCGGCGGTTTCGGCGGCGGTTTCGGCGGCGGCTTCGGCGGCGAGGGCCATGGCTACGGTGGTTAATCGGCGTGGGTTGCTCCTAGCGCCCTCTGCTGCCCCTGCGGGAGAGAGTTGGAGTAAGCGACTTTCTTGTTGCGGTCCCGAAGCAAACTCAAGCAAGCCCCTCACCCGGCCTCTCCCGTTAAGGACGGGAGAGGAAAAGGAAGTGCTGGTATGCAGACCGCGTTGATCACCCACCTCGACTGTCTCGAACACGACGCCGGGCCCGGCCATGCCGAGCGGCCCGAGCGCTTGCGCGCGGTGCTCGCCGCACTGGCCGCCGATGAGTTCGCCGGGTTGCGCCGCGAGGCCGCTCCGCTCGCCAGCCGCGAACAGCTCGCCCAGGCGCATCCCGAAAGCTACATCGACAGCATCCTCGCGGTTCAGCCAGCACCAGGCGTGCGCGTCGTGCTCGATGCCGATACGTCGATGAGCGCTGGCAGCGCCACGGCGGCGTTGCGCGGCGCGGGCGGCGCGGCCGCGGCGGTTGACCTCGTGATGTCGGGCGCAGTGCAGGCGGCATTCGTCGCGACCCGGCCGCCGGGGCACCATGCCGAGCCGGCGATGGCGATGGGTTTTTGCCTGTTCAACAACGTCTTCGTCGCGGCGCGGCACGCGTGTGTGCGCTGGGGTTTGAGCCGGGTCGCCATCGCCGACTTCGATGTCCACCACGGCAACGGCACGCAGGACATGGTAGCCGCCGATCCGGCCCTGTTCTTTGTCTCGAGCCACCAGAGCCCGTGCTACCCAGGCACCGGCGCGGCCAGCGAGCGCGGCGAATTCGGCAATATCCTAAACGCACCGCTGCCGCCGGGCGCGGGCAGCGTGGCGTTCCGGCGGGTGTGGAGCCGCACGCTGCTGCCGGCGATCGAGGCTTTCGCGCCCGAGCTGCTGATCGTCTCGGCCGGCTTTGACGCGCACCGCGACGATCCGCTGGCGCAACTCGAACTCGACGTTGCCGATTATGACTGGATCACCCGCGAGCTGGCGGCGCTGGCTGGCCGCCGCTGCGGCGGGCGGCTCGTGTCGGTGCTCGAAGGCGGCTACGACCTCGACGCGCTGGCTGCGTCCGCCGCCGCGCATGTCCGCGCGCTGCTGCAGCACCCGGGCTGAGCGCGACGGCGCCAGAAGCGCACCGTCGCCGACAGACGCGGCAGGCGCGGTTCGATCCGCTTGTGGTAGCGGTCGACGGCAAGTTCGACGCGGCCGAAGTCGTCGCCGAGCCAGGCGTTGACGATGTGGAGATTGGCTCGATGCG
>JAYTHJ010000369.1:0-2350 GCA_043732725.1 Sphingomonadaceae bacterium
GATCAGCGCAACGCCCTGGGCTGCATCTAGCAACTTCCGCGTCAGCAAGTTGCGCCGATACTACGATCTGCACTGCAGTCATAAAATCGCGGAAAGGGACATTGGCGACTTACTCGGTGCCCGCGCCGCTTCCAAAGACTACGCCGGCCGCAATGCCAAACACCTGTATGGGCGAAGCCCCGGAAAAGCGGCAATAAATTGAGGCCCGACAAATGCCGCCTGAGATAAGCCGGGACTTACGGACTGGGTGGTGCGGCCAAGAAGACTCGAACTTCCACGGCCTTTCGGCCACAACGACCTCAACGTTGCGCGTCTACCAGTTCCGCCATGGCCGCACGACCATCCACTCCGGAAGCGCGCTTCCAGCCGGTAGAAAGGCGCGGATAGCAGAGGGTACGCTCCGGTGCAACTAGCGGATGGCATCGCCAAAGCGGATGTTCCGCTCGCGCGCGCTTACGGCAGAGATCCCGTGAGAACTTTGAATCGATCGAGGGGCATCCGCTCCTTGCGGCGGAGCAGTCGAAGCCGGAGCGATTTTTCGTGCCTGGCTCGCCGTCGAAAACTACGGGCTGCTTCCGATTTGCCAATCCTGCTGTGTTAATGTTTGCCAATATAAATGCCGGCGAGCGGTCCAGCGGGCGCGGAGCAGCACGCCCAATCGGCAGAGTCTGCGCCAAATTGATCGGCGAACTTCGCGTCAACCCTCTCCCGTCAAACGGGAGAGGGTTGGAACGCCGCGACTAATTATACCGCCGCAGCTCGTCCTTCGCGATCGCGGCGCGATGGACTTCGTCGGGCCCGTCCGCCAGCCGCAGCGTGCGCTGTCCGGCGTAGCCTGCCGCGAGTCCGTAGTCCTGGCAGACGCCGCCTCCGCCGTGCGCCTGGATGGCCATGTCGTGGATCATGCAGCTCATGTTCGGCGCGACGACCTTGATCATCGCGATCTCGCGCTTGGCCGCCTTGTTGCCGACGGTGTCCATCATGTACGCCGCCTTGAGCGTCAGCAGGCGGGCCTGTTCGATGGCGATACGCGCGTCGGCGATACGCTCGTGCCAGACGCCCTGCTCACTGATCGGCTTGCCGAAGGCGACGCGCGACTTCAGCCGCTTGCACATCTTTTCGAGCGCGCGCTCGGCCGCGCCGATGCTGCGCATGCAATGGTGGATGCGGCCCGGCCCGAGGCGGCCCTGCGCGATCTCGAAGCCGGCGCTCTCGCGCAAGATCACGTTGCTGGCGGGGACCCGGACGTTCTCGAGGATGACCTCGTAATGCCCGTGCGGCGCGTCGTCGTAACCGAACACCTTGAGCGCGCGCAGCTTGGTGATGCCGGGGCTGTCCAGCGGCACGAGCACCTGCGATTGCTGCAGGTGCCTCGCGGCGGCGCTGTCGGTCTTGCCCATGACGATGGCGATCTTGCAGCGCGGATCGCCGACGCCGCTCGACCACCATTTGCGGCCGTTGATGACGTAATCGTCACCGTCGCGGCGGATACTGGTTTCGATGTTGGTCGCGTCCGACGAAGCCACTGCGGGCTCGGTCATCAGGAACGCCGAGCGAATCTCGCCCGCCATCAGTGGCTTAAGCCATGATGTCTTCTGTGCCTCGGTGCCATAGGTCCGCAGCACTTCCATGTTACCGGTGTCGGGAGCCGAGCAGTTGAACACCTCCGATGACCAGCCGGCCCGGCCCATTTCCTCGGCCAGCGGCGCGTATTCGAGATTGGTCAGCCCCGGGCCCTTCCACTCGCCGGTATCGTGGTCGCTGATATTCATGAACAGGTTCCACAGCCCGGCGGCGTGCGCCTTGGGCTTGAGCTCCTCGATGAGCGGCAGCACCTTCCAGCGGTCGCCCTCGCCTACTTCCTGCTCGTAGCGCGCTTCATTGGGGTAGATCTGCTCGTCCATAAAGCCGCGCAGCCGCTCGACGTAGGCCTTGGTCTTGTTGCTGTAGTCAAAAATCATCTTATAATCCCCAAGCTGATAATGCTCATTGCTGACATAGCTATAGCGGCGGCCCGGCGCTAGTCACCGAAGTATCGCGGCGGCAATGTGCGCGGGACTAGCGAGCGATCAGGGCTCGCTGACGAAGCGCAGCGTTACCGTGGCCGCGCTCGCCGGGTAGCCCGATGCCGAGCTGTCGAACGGCGCGCTGGTTCGCGGCGGCAGCGCCACCAGCGGCGCGGGGATGCGCCAGCGGTAGACCGGGTGGCGCGCGGCATCGAGGACAAGCGCCTCGATCTCGGGAACCGCCTGCTGGCTGCCGGTCGGGTTGACGACGCTGCCGGTCAGCGCCAGCATCCGGCTGCCGTTATTGAGCTGGTGGAAGCCGGCGTCGGCCTGCAGCGTCAGCA
>JAYTHJ010000370.1:0-2343 GCA_043732725.1 Sphingomonadaceae bacterium
GCATCGTACAGCAAAGCGCCGTCGATCCAGACTTTTTCGGCGCGCGCATAGACCGAGAACGGGTCGCCGTTCCACAGCACGACGTCGCCCATCTTGCCAGCGACCAGACTGCCGGTACGATCGGCGACGCCGAGCCCCTTCGCCGGGTTGCGCGACAGCCACGCCCACGCCACTTCGGGGGCGATGACGATGCCGGCGCGGCGGCCGGCGGCGAGCGCCTTGGCGGCTTCCTGGTTCAAGCGCTGGATGCCGTCAGGGTCGTCGCTGTGGACGATCGCGCACGCGCCGGCATTATGGACCAACGCGATATTCTCGCGGATGCCGTCGTACGACTCCATCTTGAAGCCCCACCAGTCGGCCCACATCGCCGAACAGATGCCCTCCTTGGCGAGCAGGTCGGCAATCTTGTAGCTCTCGACGGCGTGGTGGAAGGCGGCGACGTGATAGCCGAATTCGTGGCTCATCGCGATGACGTTAGCCATTTCGTCGGCGCGGTAGCAGTGGTTCTCGACGAGGATTTCGCCGTTCAAGACGCCCATCAGCGTGTCGTTCGCCAGTTCGCGGCGCGGCGCGTCGGTCGGCTTGGCGGTGCCTGCCATGGCCTTTTTTGTATAGTCGTCCCACTTGCGCTTGTAGATCGTCGCGTCGGACCACGCCTGCCGGTCGACCGCGATGTTGCCCATGCGCGTTGCGGGCTCGATGTTGCGGCTGCCATAGACCCGCTTGGGGTTCTCGCCGCACGCCATCTTGAGGCTCGGCAGCGCGCCGGGGAACTTCATGTCCTGCGCGGTGCGGCCGAGCACGTTCTTAAGCGTCACGCCGCGCCCGCCAAACAGGTTTGCCGAGCCCGGCAGGATGTGCAGCGTGGTGACGCCGCCGGCGATGGCGCGGGTGAAGCCGGGGTCCTGCGGCCAGATCGAATGCTCGGCCCAGACCTCGCTGCGGTTCGGACCGGTGGCTTCGTTGCCGTCGGCGTTCGCTTCGACCGCCGGGCTGGGATAGACGCCGAGGTGGCTGTGAATGTCGATGATGCCCGGCGTCAGCCACTTGCCGGGCGCGTCGATGACGATGGCCCCGGCGGGGATGGCAACGCTCTGCCCGACTTCGGCGACCTTGCCGTTCTCGAGCCGCACCGCGCCGCCGCTGAACTTGTGGCCCTCGCCGTCATACACCGTCGCGCCGCGGATCACCGTGGTGACGCCCGGATAGGGCTTGTAGGTCGAGGGGAACGGATCGCGCGGGATGCTGACCAGCTCGGCGGGCTTGCCGTCTGGCGCGGCCTTGCCCGAAGCGCTGGCAAGCGGCGGCGTTTTATGAGCGCACGCCGCCGCAAGCAGCGCGAGCACGAAAACCAGTCTGCGCATCAATCGACCCCGTGCATCCAGCGCTTCAACAACGGCGAGATCAGCAGCAGGACGCCGCCGATCGCCGCGGCGATCCAGCCGATGGTCTGGAACACCCCGGCATAGGTTTCGAGGCTGACCCTGAGATTGGTCACCTGCCCGCCGACGGTCTCGACGCTCGCCACCTGCGCGACCGCGCCGCCGACATATTCAGCGACCGCGATGGACAGGAACCAGACCCCCATCATCATGCCGACGATGCGCGCGATCGCGAGCTTGGTGATCATGCTGAGCCCCACCGGCGAGATGCACAGCTCGGCCATCGAGTGAATCAGGTACAGCCCCGCCAGCCACCAGATCGCGACCTTGTACCCGGCATCGGCGAAATGCGTGCCCCAAACGAGGAACAGGAAGCCCGCGCCGACGCCGACCAGCGCGATACCGAACTTGACCGGGATGCCGGGCTCCACCCCGCGCCGCGCCAGCGCTGCCCACATCGCCGCGAACACCGGCGCGAGTGCGACAATGAAAAAGGCGTTGAAGAACTGCGTCTGCCCGGCAGTGATGCTGAACAGCCCGAAGATACTGAGATCGGTATTGCGATCGGCAAACAGTGTCAGCGACGACCCGGCCTGCTCGAACAGCGTCCAGAAGGTGACGTTGAAAACGACCAATACGATCGCGGCACACATCATCTGGAACTCGACGCGGGTGCCGTTGCGGTACGACCAGATCAGGATCGCCGGTAGTCCGATGAGGAAGGTCGCGAACATGACCTTGCCGAGCACCGGCAGCGCCAGCAGATAGCCGACAAGCCCGGTACCCGCCACGGCGGGCACGGCACTCAGCGTGTTCGAGAATAGCAGCCACGGAATGGCAATCGCCGCGATCGCGGCAGCATAGATCAGCGGCGCGCGGTCGCGATCCATCGCGGGGGGCTCGCCGTAGCCCGCGAGTCGCCCGCCGTCGAACTGGATCAGCGCCCAGGCAATCAGCATGC
>JAYTHJ010000371.1:0-7979 GCA_043732725.1 Sphingomonadaceae bacterium
CGAGCGCCTGCACCAACGCGCCGCCAAAATCGGTGTTGACCCGGCTCAACTTGATCCGGCGGCGCAGAAAGTCGGCCCACAGGAACTCCGAAAACGGCACGCTGTTTTTTGCACAGCCGCCTGCGCGGATTAATTCGCCGGCGAGGCTACGGTACGGATCATCGGTCAGTTCCGTCAGCGACTTCGGGATGATGGACAGCGCACGCCGCTGACCCTTGGCGTCGTAAGCATGACACCAGGCGCGATTGTCGAGAACGGTCCAAAACTCGTCCTTGGCAAGATCACCGAGGTTCGCGACCACGAACACGGCGATCAATGACACCTTCTCGTCGATCATCGCCTTTGCAAAATGATGGTGATCGATAATGAAGTGGCGGTTCTTTGGGCCTACCACGGTCGGCACGACATGGCGGCGTAGGATTTTGGCCCGCTGTGCGTCGTCTGCCTCGCGCCACAGGCGGCGTTTCACATCGACCTCGCGAAAGCCCAGCGTCACCTGAGTCGGCCGCAGTTCTACAGGCGCGACCCCAATCGGCAATGCACTAGCCATGATGCTACCCTTTCGTGACAATAACCTTATGCAGAGAATCAGCGCTGGCGTCCAATCGGCTAGCGTGTCCGGCCTTCCGTACGGCAATGACAGCATCTTCGACGCTGTAGCTTGATCGCCCTTCCAGTTCGCCAGCGCCGGCGCGGGCCAACAGATCGCGCACTCGGTCATGGGCGCGCGCAAGCTGCACCCGTACGCCGCGCTTCGCGGCACTGTCGTCAAACTCGATCAGTGCTTCGAGGGCAGTACTGTCGAGGTCAGTGCTTTCTTCAAGGCTGACGATCAGCATTCGGTACGCGGCGCTTCCCGCAGCGATCGCGGCAAGTACCCGCTCGGCGTTTGCGAAGAACAGGGGCTCGGCGGCGCGCCAGATCGCGACGTCGGGTAGCGCAACCGCCTCGGGGTGCCTCTCGACATCGACATAGTCGTGACTGTCGCCCAGCCGCCCCAAGCGCGCGACATGGGGGATTGCAAAGCGGCGCAGCATTGCTGCCAGCGATAGGACAATGGCGATCAGCATGCCGTTGAGGACGCCAAACGAGAGGACGGCGAGCGCCGCCGACAGGGCAACGACCACGTCGCGCTGCAATCGCCACAGTTGGACGATGGGAGCCGGATTGAGCGCATGGACCAGCGCTGCGATGACGACGGCGGCGAGCACCGTTGCAGGCAACTGCGCAACGAGCGGTCCTGCGGCAGCGATGAGCAGGATGAGGCCGAACGCAGCGGCGACGGCCGTCAGACGCGATGAAGCGCCGGCTCCCTCGCTCGCGTTCCCGACCGAGAAACCGGCCCCGACAGGCATGCCCGAGACGGCGGCGCTGGCGATGTTGGCAAGACCGAGCGCGCCAAGTTCGCGGCCCGCGGTCAGGCTGTCGCCATGACCAAATGCCAGCGAGCGCATCGTTCCCCAGCTCTCAGCGAACAGGATCAGAACGAGCGGCAGCGTGAACTGGATAGCGCGCGAGTAAAGCGCCCACGAGTAAGGCGGCAGAGCCGGCAATGTCAGGCTCATGTTGATCGGTCCGACGAGCGTCACGCCGGGGAGCTGCACCGCCGCCGACAGGCCGATGCCTATAGCGAGGACGATCAGCGCGCCGGGAAGCTGCGGGACACGACGCAGCGTTAGCAGAAGCGCCAGGGCCCCTCCGCCTAGAGCGATGCTTAGTATGTTCCAGCGAGCGGACGCCATTGCAAGACCGACAACGAGATGGAATAAATCCTGCGCCGGCACGGTAACGCCGACCACGGTTGGCAGTTGCTTGACGACGATCGTGATCGCGAGCCCGAAGGCAAATCCACGGAGTACTGGCCGGGAGATGAACCCAGTAAGCGCACCGAGCCGTAACGCCCAGGCAGCGACGAAACAGACGCCGCTGATCAGAACAACCAGTGTAGCTATCTGGCCGGCGTCTCTCGCGCCGCCATGCAGTGCAGAAAGCGCCGCTGCCAGAATCGCGGCGGACGACGACGTTGGCGAGACGATCGCGAACCGGCTGCGCCCGACAAGGACGTACGCGAGGCAACCGGCAATCGCCGCAAAGATCGCCCGCGCCGGCGACAGGCCAGCGATACCGGCGTAGGCGACTGCTTCGGGTAGAAGCAGCCCGGCTACGGATAGGCCGGCGATAACGTCGCTTCGCGAGCTTTCGCCAATCCTCATTAGATCACCCCGACGTGCGGTTCCTTACGCACCGACGTTGCCACATCTTGCTTTTGAGGGCGAGCCGGAGCGAAGATGCATATGGCATCGAGCTCCGCTGCCGGCAGGCGCCCCTCCTTTTTGAGGCCTTAAGGAAAAACGGGACAGGTTGCTGCTTGTTCACATCTAAAGCATCTTCTGCCAAATGAGACATCAGGGCCTGACGCGGAGCTAAATTGTGGTTCAAACGGCTCAAGAAAAAATGGCCTACCGGCATCTACGCAAAGCCGAAGATGAAGAATGCGTCCTGACAGCTGCCGATCAGATCACTCGTGACGTTTATCGCCACATGGCGTTGGCGTATGCAAAGCAACTCGCGGGTGAGCCGCTCCAGTAGCGGACGAAAATGATCAGATTGCGGACTAATGGACATGCGGGAACGAAGCCGCAGTGAGCCGCCTCCTCACCTTCGATGGCGATGCCTTCGGCGTGATGGCGCTCTGTCTCGGCACCGCATTTATGCTAGGCCTCATGATCGGCCTCGAGCGGCAAATCCGCCAGCGCAGCGCAGGCTTGCGGACGATGGTGCTGGTGTCGCTCGGCGCGGCTGCATTCACCCTGCTCGGCGGCCGGCTCCTCGGCGGTGAGGGGCAGACACGGATTATCGCCTACGTCGTGTCCGGAATCGGCTTCCTCGGAGCTGGCGTAATCATGAAGGAAGGCGCGCAGGTCCGCGGGCTGAATACGGCTGCGACCTTGTGGGCGTCGGCCGCTGTCGGCGCGACAGCCGGCGCGGGGCTCCTTGTCGAGGCGGGCCTCGTGACCGCGTTCGTTCTGGCCGGCAACACGCTGCTCCGACCGCTCGTCGATCTCGTCAACCGGCAGCCGATCGATACCAGCACGGAGGCTCTTTACCGCATCCACGTCACCTGCGAGCCCGAGGCTGTTGCGGCGGCGCGGGACTTGCTCGATGCCGAACTCGAGCGCTTTCACTACCCAGTGCGCGAGGTCGAATTGCTTTCCGACAACGAGGACGTCGTCGAGCTCGCCGCCATCCTCGTGCCGACGACCGCGGCAACAGGAGACCTCGACGCGATCGTCGCCCATCTCGCCAATCACGCTGAGATCGACAGCGCGACCTGGAGCGTCAGCGCGACGACCTGAGCCTCGTCGAGGGCGCGGACGGATTTAGCCGCGAGGGAGAGTGCCGCGCGCGCCGTGCGCCGCGCGGCGATCGCCGGGGTCGCGTCTGATCGAGCCGCCGCCGCTCCCGAACCAAAGCCATCAGGCCATACGCCTTGACCGACCCCGCCAGCATCGTGCTCGTAGTTCGCAACATTCGAAGATCGGTTGCCATCAAGCCCGCAACCAGCATCGCGGCTTCGATAAGAGCGACCATCGCCAAGAGCTAGAACCGCCGGAGTAGTGACGGTGACGGTCGAGGAGGCGGTGCGGGAAAGCGGTGGTCAATTAACACGATGCTCGCTCAAACCATTCGCCGACTGCGCGGATCGTCGCCTATTTGCCCGCCGTCGGCGCAGTCCCCCGAGCCCGAATCGCGAAATCTGCCCCGACAGTTGCTACAGGTCGACCGCGCGGCGCGGTGCGAGGGCCATCCAGAGGACGAGGCGCGCAAGACCGAGCATGGCGCGTGCCGCCTAGCCCCAAACTCTGGGCGGCAAGAGAAACTCGCATCGCGTCGCGGAGCGGTCGAAGACCATAGTTTAGCGTAACGTGACCGAGGTTCGAACGCCAGTGACCTACTCGCAGGGCCAGCCTGCGCCTCGCTCTTACGCAGCGTCAACTCGGGTCGCAATCGTTGGTTGGCGAAAGCATTCGGGCAGGCTAAGCGCACGTCGACCCAGCGAACCCGAGGAGCTTTCGATGTCGCATAGCTCGGCCTCAACTGGTTGCAGCCAATCGTTGCACGCGCGCCTACCGGTCGCCGCAGCCCGGCCATGATCGAGAACGACGTTCTCGTAGGGGCCGCGCTTGACGCGGCCCACGTCGGCGACATCGAGGGCGCGTTCGGAACGATCCGGCTGGGTGACGAGGCACCCCGATTGGGCCTCAAGTCACGCTTGATGACCCTGCTCGCGGTGGTCGGGCCCGGGCTGATCGTTATGGTGGGTGACAACGATGCGGGCGCCTTCGGCACCTACGCCCAGGCCGGCCAGAACTATGGCACCGACCTCCTTTGGGTGCTGCTGCTGCTCGTCCCAGTCCTCTATATCAACCAGGAAATGGTGCTGCGCCTTGGCGTTGTCGCCGGCGTCGGCCACGCCCGCCTGATCCTCGAACGGTTCGGCAAGTTCTGGGGCGCGTTCAGCGTCATCGACCTGTTCATCTTGAACGCGCTGACTATCGTCACCGAGTTCATCGGCATCAGCCTCGGGCTCGACTATCTCGGACTGCCGAAGGTCGCCGGTGTGCTTATCGCGGGCGTGGTGATCGTCGGTGCGGCGAGCACCGGGTCGTTTCGCCGCTTCGAGCGGGTCTGCATGGTCCTCGTGGTCGGCTCGCTACTGCTGATTCCCATCCTCGTCATGGTCCATCCGACACTGGCGCAGGTCGCGCGCGGCCTAGTCGTCCCGACGATTCCCGCCGGAGCGGATGCCTCAAAGGTCGTGCTCCTGATCATCGGCATGGTGGGTACGACGATCGCGCCGTGGCAGCTGTTCTTCCAGCAATCGTACCTGATCGACAAGCGGATCACGCCGCGCTTTATGAACTACGAGCGGGTCGACCTGTGGATCGGCATCGTCATCGTTCTCGTCGGCGCGACGGCGATCATCGCCTTCACCGCCGCGACGTTCGCCGGCCATAAGGAGTTCGGGAACTTCACCGATGCTGGCGGGGTCGCTCTTGGCCTCGAACATTATGTTGGTAAGGCGGCGGGCGTCCTGTTCGCCGTCGCGCTGATTGACGCGTCGATCATCGGCGCGGCGGCGGTCGGGCTGTCGACGTCGTATGCACTTGGCGATATCCTGGGGCTCAAGCACTCGCTCCACCGCAAAATCTCCGACGCCAAGGCGTTCTATGCCGCGTTCGTCGGTATCCTGATCGGCTCGGCGGTTATCGTCCTGATCCCGGGAAGTCCGCTCGGGCTATTGACGGCAGCGGTGCAGGTGCTGGCCGGCGTACTGCTACCGTCGGCGACTGTGTTCCTGCTCATTCTGTGCAACGACGCCGAGGTCGTCGGGCCGTGGATCAACGGAAGGTGGATGAACATCTTCACCGGTGCGATCATCGCCGTGCTCGTTATCCTGTCTCTCGTCCTGACGGCGAGCGTGCTCTACCCCGATCTCAGCGCGAGCGTCATCGTGGATATCCTGTGTGGCGGCGGCGTCCTCACGCTAGTCGTCGGCAGCGCGATGCTCACCTACCAAAAGCTGCATCCGCACTTGAGCACGGCGAAGCCGATTGACCCGGCCAAGCGGCTGACGTGGCGGATGCCGACGCTCGCTCTGCTCGCCGCACCCAGACTGTCGATGGGCAGCCGTATCGGATTGACTGTCATGCGGAGCTACTTGCTGATCGCGATGATCATGGTCGGGTTCCGGACCTATCAGCTCGCGGTTGGACGATGAGCGCGAACCGCGTACCATCGTCGCGACGGTCGGTCGAGACGCGACCGGAAAGGGGCATCTTGTGAGCGCCAACCCGGGACACGGCCAAAGCAGCGAGGCACTGTCGCTTTCGTCGCTGCTGAAACATGCCGTCGTCGACGGCGAGGGTCGCGCTCTCGGCAAGCTAGTCGATGTCGTCGCTACCTTGCGCGACAATGACTATCCGGTACTCGCCGGCCTGGTCATCGGGGTCGCCGGTGCGAACTACTACGTGCCGATGAGCGATGTCGTGTCGATCGACCCGAAGGCGGTCCGTCTCCGGACGGCAAAGATCGACCTTCGGCCGTTCGCTCTGCGCGACGGCGAGCTTCTGCTCAAGGAGAACGTTCTGGGTCACCGCCTGATCGACGTCGGCCGGAGTGCACTGGTCCGCGCCTATGACGTTCGTCTCGCCGCATCGGATGACGGCTGGCGGGTGACCAGTCTTGATGTCCACAAGGGAAGCTGGTTCAACTTCGGTCGCCACGACGAGCATCCGGCACGCGACTGGCGGTCGTTCCTGCTGCTGATGGGCGACAATCGAGCATCCGGGCTCCGCGCGCTCGGCAACCGGCTCAAACGCCTCAGCCCAGCCCAGATCGCCGACATCATCGAGAGCGCGTCGACCGGCGAGCAGGACGCGCTGCTGGCCCAGGTCCATGAAGACCCCGAGCTTGAAGCTGACGTGTTCGAGGAGCTTGCCGACGGCAAGCAGGCCAAGCTGCTGAGCGCCCGCGGTGATGCCGAGGTCGCCGAGCTCCTCGCCCGGATGCGCGCCGACGATGCCGCCGACGCAGTCATGGACCTGCCGCAGCGGCGGCGGCAGGCGGTGCTGGATCGACTCCCCGACGCGCAAAAGACCAAGATTATGACGCTGCTCGGGTTCAACGAAGCGACGGCGGGCGGATTGATGGGCCCTGACTTTCTCGCCCTCGATGAAAGCCGGACGATCGCTGATGCGCTGGCCGCGCTACGATCGGCGACGACCTTGCAGCCGGAAGCGCTGAACGTAATCCACGTGTTGCGCTCCGACGGCTCGCTCTCCGGCACGTTAAGCCTAGTCCACGCGCTTCAGTCTGACGCCAGCCGTCAGCTGCGCGATGTGGTCGAGGCCGGCCTCGTTGTCGCAGCGCCGGAAGATGACATCGTGACGGTAACCACCCGTATGGCCGACTACAACCTGCTCAGCCTGCCGGTGGTCGATGCCGAAATGCGAATGGTCGGGATCGTGACCGTCGACGACGCGCTCGAGGCGGCGATCCCGTGGGAATGGGCCCGGCGGAGCGAGCGACGGTAGGTGGCTCGTGCGCCTACGCACCGTCGGCGTTCTTGAACGGTTCGGTGGATGGAACCGGGGCGGTTCTGCCCCGGTTCCGAAGCTACTACTTCTTCGCTGCGGCGCCTCGCCCGTGCGCTGCCAGCAACTGCGCCATGCGCCTTGGTTGAGTACTCATGTGGCATGATGGTCGTTCGTACCATGGTGTTCGGCGGCTGTCCGGTGTGACTTGGCCGCTGCCTTGTGATGCTCGGCGGCCTTGGTGTGGTGAGTCCGGGCCATTTGTTGCTCGAAGAAGCCGGATTTTTCGTCCGACGCTTTTGAGATTATCGTCGTTTCGTAAGACGGCGCGTCCCCATAGCCATAAATACGCGGAACGGAGATTGGGGCCAAGTTCGCTACGTCTTTCCGCGCGCACGGTCCTCGGACTACCGATGATGCGGCCCGATGGTCAACGCGATCAATCGCCGACCGATCAGTACAGAGGAGACCGAGGCGATCTACCAATTCCATGCGCCGTGCGCTCCGGAGTTCGTGTCGATAGCCCGCGACCAACTGCACATAGAATTCAAGCGAAGTCGTCACCCGGGTCGCAAGAATACAATTCTCTCCAACGGCGAGCAAGCCGTCGAACTCACTGCAGCACTGGTGCCGACCATTGCGCTAGCCGGCGACCTCGACGCGATTATCACTCACCTACTGGATCGCATCAGACGGTAGAGTCCTTTTTGGATTCCCGCAGCGTTTCGGGCGTGCGATTCAGTCTGCATGCGTACCGGGATTTCGATCAGCCTTTCTCTGTCACACAGGAAGCGCCTTGACGGCATCCGCGGGGATCGCAACGCGCCGCAAGAGCACGTCTGGCGGGCCGAGATTGTGTTGCTGAGCGCCGACGGTGTTGGC
>JAYTHJ010000372.1:0-2329 GCA_043732725.1 Sphingomonadaceae bacterium
AACACCTCGAAGCCGGCGCCGGGGCACAAGATCTATCCCTATCTGCTGCGCAAGCTGGCGGTGTCGCGGCCCAACCAAGTGTGGGCGACGGACATCACCGACGTCCCGATGGCACGCGGCTTCGTCTACCTCATCGCCATCGTCGACTGGTTCAGCCGCCGAGTTTTGTCATGGCGGCTGTCGATCACGCTGGAGACGGATTTCTGCATCGAGGCGCTGGAGGAAGCGCTGACGCGGTTCGGAGCCCCGGAGATGTTCAACACCGACCAGGGCAGCCAGTTCACCAGCATGGCGTTCACCGCCGTCCTGTACCGCGAGAAGGTCGCGATCAGCATAGACGGCCGCGGCGCCTGGCGTCACAATGTGTTCGTCGAACGCCTGTGGCGATCGGTCAAATACGAGGAGGTCTATATGCAAGCCTACGGCTTGGTCAGCGAAGCGCGCGCCTCGATCGGCCGGTATCTGACTTTCTACAATGGCCGACGCCCGCACTCATCGCTTGACCGCAAGACGCCCGATCACGTTTACTTCACCCAGCCGCTTCTGGCAGCGGCATGAAACCGGCAGACGCTCCACTTAGCAATCGCGCGGGACTGTGCAGATAAACCGAGCCACCTCTTTAGGCCCTCGCTCTGCCATCTCGTCAGGCACATCGCTAGATTCCGTATGTAACTGAAATCGGCGACGCAAGGTCAATCCGTTGCCGCAATCTCCCGAAGCGCTTGCTCGAACAATTCAGGCGGCTGACCGCCCGATATCAGATATTTGCCGTCGATCACGATTGCCGGAACCGCCTGAACTCCGCGCGATTGCCACAGTTGCTCGGTTGTCCGAACCTCCGTAGCGAAGCGGTCGGATGCCAGGATTGTCTCGGCCTCGGCGCGATCAAGTCCGACCGATGCTGCAACATCCGCCAGCACTTTGTGATCTGACGGGTCGCGCCGGTCGGTAAAATACGCCGTGAACAAGGCTTCCTTGAGCGCAGCCTGGCGCTTCTCTTGCTCGGCCCAGTGGAGCAACCGATGCGCGTCGAACGTGTTGTAAATCCTGGTCTGCGCATCGCCGTTCATGGTGAAGCCCAGTTCAGCGGCACGGTCGCGAATCATCGCTCGGCTGGCCGCTGATTGTTCCGGCGACGACCCATATTTCTGGGCAACGTGTTCGACAATGTTCTGACCCTCGGGCGGCATGTGCGGGTTTAGCTCGAAGGGCTGGAAGATGATGTCAGCGCTGACGGCGTCGCGTGCCCGGTCGAGGGCGACCTCAAGCGCCCTGAGCCCGATTATGCACCACGGACAAGAGACATCGGATACAAAATCGATCTTTAACATTCGGACCATCGTCGTGCCTTTAGGGTGAATTATGTGGACATTGGCGCAGATAACACGCCGCTCGACAACTATCTGTGTCTCGAGCACCGTCCGCTGTGAAATGCGCTGGTGCGGCGGACGGGCACCCCGATGCCCAAGCGACAAGGCGGCGATCGACGTTCGGGCCGGATCGAGGCACACGCATCGGCGATGCTGGCGGCTGTAGCGAAGAAGTCCGATGTGACGCTGGCCGAGCTGCGCGACGAGTTGGCCGGGCACGGCGTCGCGGTCGGCATCGCGACCCTATGGCGGTTCTTCGCGCGCCGGAAGATCACGCTCAAAAATAGTCCGGGCATGCCGCGGAGCAGGACCGTCCCGACGTCCTGAGCCGGCGCGAGGCGTGGTTCGAGGGCCAGCTCGACCTTGATCCCCGCCGCCTCGTGTTCATCGACGAGATCGGGGCGAGCACCAAGATGGCGTGGTTGCACGGCCGAGCGCCGCGCGGCCAGCGGCTGAGAGCGAGAATCCCGCATGGCCACTGGAAATCCACGACATTCGTCAGGGCACTCGCCTGACCGGCATGACCGCGCCGATGGTCCTTGACGGCCCGATGACCGGCGACTGGTTCCTCGCCGATACCGAGCAGGTCCTGGCTCCGAGGCTCAGCCCCGGCGATGTCGTCATCATGGATAACCTGCCGGCGCATAAGGGCACCGCCGTCCGCGAAGCCATCGAGGCGGTCGGTGCGAAGCTGCTCTACCTTCCAGCCCTACTCGCCCTACTTCAACCCGATCGAGAACGCCGTCGCCAAGCGCGAAGGCGCTCCTCCGCAAAGCCGCCGCCTGCACCGTCCGTCGATCAGCTCTGGACCGTCATCGGCCATAGTATCGACGCCTTCTCACCCGCCGAATGCGCCAACTCCTTTAGCCCGTCTTATTCGTGAGGCTTGGCGGATAAGGCCAAGATCGGGGTCTCGTGCGCTGGCTTTGGGGTTTTGACGCAGGCGTTGGTGGCGCTGT
>JAYTHJ010000373.1:0-7859 GCA_043732725.1 Sphingomonadaceae bacterium
CTTCGCAATTGGCCCTGCACTCCCGGTGAAGCAGTGGCCGCGTCCGGCATCTTGGCCGGCCGGTGCGAACCCGGGACACTCGCCGCCAGCAAGCCGCCAGCGGTTGCACAGCAAATTGGACGATCATGACCAAGCGTACCAGCGCCAAATACAAGCTCGATCGCCGGATGGGCGAGAACATCTGGGGCCGTCCCAAGTCGCCGGTCAACAAGCGCGAATATGGCCCCGGCCAGCATGGCCAGCGGCGCAAGTCGAAGGTTTCGGACTTCGGCATCCAGCTCCGCGCAAAGCAGAAGCTCAAAGGCTATTATGGCGATGTCACCGAGCGCCAGTTCCGCGCCACCTATGACGAAGCCGTTCGGTTGAAGGGCGATACCTCGCAGAACCTCATCGGCCTGCTCGAGCGCCGCCTCGACATGGTGGTCTACCGCGCCAAGTTCGCGCCAACGATCTTCTCAGCGCGCCAGATCGTCAACCACGGTCATATCCTCGTTAACGGCCGCCGCTGCAACATCGCCTCGGCGCGGGTCAAGCCGGGCGATGTCGTCGAGCTCGGTGCGAAGGCCAAGGACATGGCGCTGGTGCTCGAAGCGATGGGGCTGACCGAGCGCGAGTCGCCCGAATATGTCGCAGTCGACGGCAGCAAGGCGACCTACGTCCGCGTGCCGACGCTAGACGAAGTGCCGTATGCGGTACGTATGGAGCCCAACCTCGTCGTCGAGTTCTACTCGCGCTAATTGCTACCGCGTGCGATTGTTGAGCTGCGAATAGACGACCGCCGGGATTGTCGCGACGATCCCGGCGGCGAGTAGCTCGAACAGCAGCCAAACCCACAGCCGGGCATCGCCGAGCGAAGATCCGCAGTTAAGCTGCGTAGGGGTGCCGATCATTAGCGCAGCGGGTCCGACCGCTACCGCTGCGACCGCGAGCAGTCCGGCAATACGCCATCTGTTGCCACGCGTAAGCCGTGCTGCGGCGGCAAGCGCGGCGAACGGCGGGCAGCGTTCGGATAGAGCTAGCGGGATCGCGGGAAGTAAGATGATCGCACCAGCGATGACTAGCGTCGCGACAGTGAGGGTGATCGCCAAACCGAACGGCGTCGACGCCCCCGCGATCAGATCCACGATGGCAATCAGTACGCCCGCCGCGCCGAGCAGCAGCGCGACGCTGAACCCCGGCGGCGAGGCGATCATGCTACGCCGGAAATAATCGCGTGCGCCGAGCGGTTTGCCGAGTAGTCTCGCCGTGGTACCGTAGTTCACCAGCGTCGCGAATAATGCGGCGCCGAGGCCCGAAACGACGGCGAGTATTGTTCCGGCGCTGTGGCCCGGCCCGGCTACGGCGCTCAGCACCGCGGGCAAAGTGACCAGCACGGCCCCGAGCGCGAGAATCGGCGTCGAGTCCGTCGCCGCTACGTCACCGATCTGCCGTAACGCAAGGCCGACGTCGAGGCGTACGCTCATCCGGTCTTGGCATCCCGCGACGCAGTCACCGCGGCCTGCAGCGCCGGCAGACCGACCGCGCCCGACAGAATCTTGTTGCCCACGATGAAGCTTGGCGTGCCGCTTAAGCCCAGCGAGCGGCCGAGTTCGAGGTTCTTCTTGATCTCGGCGCGCAATGCCGGTTTCGCCATGTCGGCGGCGGTGCGCCGCTCGTCGAGCCCGGCGCTGCGCACGGTGGCGACGATGCGCTCGCGGCTGACCTTGCCGGGGTCGTCGAACATGCGGTCGTGAAAGGTCGGATAGCGGCCCTGCTGCGCTGCCGACAGGCTGGCGAGCGCCGCTTCGTCGGACTCGGGCGACAGCACCGGAAAATCGCGGTAGACAACCTTCACCCCCGGATCGGCGGCGATCAGCTTGCGAATGTCGTTGTGCGCGGCCCGGCAATAGGGGCAGGCGTAGTCGAAGAACTCGACCAGCACGACGTCGCCGTCCTTGTTGCCCGCGTACGCCCCCGCGAACGGCGTTTCGACCTCGCGGCGGTTGTCGGTCAGCAGCTTGGTGACCTCGCGCGACTGCATGCCGTTGATCGCTTCGGGGATTATCTCGGGGTGCGCGAGGATATAATCGTGAACGATGCGTTCGATCGCGACGCGGTCGCCCTTGCCGAAGCGGTCGGCGGGACTGTCGCTAGCGGCATCGGCGGCGAATGTCACGAGCCCGGTCAGCGCCGCTCCGGCGGCGAAGCTCCAGAGTCCGCGCCGCCGCAGCCACGTTGCCTTCAAATCCATTTGTGGTGCTTCTTCTTCTCGAGGTCGTTCTTCGAGACCTGCGCGATGTCGTCGGCCCGCAGCCAATCAGGGGTGCCCTTGGGCAGACTGAGCAGCGCCAGCCGCGCGTTCGCCGCCGCGCTCTTGGCATTACCTTCGAGGTTGTAACGCTCGGCCGCCGCCAGCGCCGCGCGCGGCTCGTCGCCCTCGCGGTCGTAGATGACCCCGAGTTGGTACCACGCGAACGGGTTCTCGCGGTCGCGCGCGATCGCCGAGCGTAGCAGCGGCTTGGCCTCGGCAAAGTCCTTGGGGTCCTCGGTCGAGATCAGCGCGTGTCCGAGCAAGGTTGAGATCAGCGGCTCGTTGGGTGCCCTCGCCACTGCTTGCCGCAGAACCGGCAGCGCTTGCTTGGGGTGGCCGGATTCGAGCAGGATCTGGCCTTTGAGTTCGAGGTAGTAGGGATCGGCGGGGTGCAGCGATAGCAGGTGATCGACTTCGGCGTTGGCGGCATCGGGATACGCCGACTTGTGCCATGCATAAGCGCGGGCATAACGCGCGCCTTCGGACAAATCGCTCTCGGGATACAGCACGAAGGTGCGTTGCGGCTCCTCGACGAAGCCGGTCAGCTTGCCCTTGATGCGCAGGAACTCTGCCTGCAGCGCTGGACTCGACGGCGTGTTCCAGTACGGCGAGGCGCGGTACTCGGTCTCGAGCGTCGCGATGCGCTCGCCATCGAGTGGGTGCGTCCGACCGTAGCTGTTGTCCTGCTTGACCGCGGCGCGATACTCCTCGCCAAGCAACTTCTGGAAGAACTCGATCGAGCCTTTGCCCGAGATACCGGCAGTCTTCATGAACGTCGCTCCGGCCTGGTCAGCACGGCTTTCGGTATCGCGGCTGAACGACAGATAGTCGGCCTGAGCCTTGGCGGTGCCGAGCCCGAGCGCGGCAATCCCGGCCTCGCCGGCGCCCGCCGCGATCAGCAGCCCGGCGGCGACCAGCGACAGCAGTGAAATCCGTGTCGCCGGTCCGGCACCCTCGCCGAAGCGCACAAGGTGCCCGCCAGCGATGTGCCCAAGCTCGTGCGCGATGACGCCCTGCAACTGATTGACGTTGTCGGCGGCAACGATCAACCCCGAGTGAATATAGACGTTCTGGCCATTCGCGGCGAAGGCGTTGATGCTCGAATCGTCCATCAGCACGATCTGTACCGACTTCGGATCGAGCCCGGCAGCTTTCTCCAGCGGCAACGCCAGCTGCCGGAAGAACGCCTCGGTCTCCGCATCGCGCAGGATCGATTGCGCTGCCAGCGGCTGGGCGACGAGCAGCGCCGCAAGCAGCGCGAGCAGGCAGCGGCGGAGTAGGCGGAACATTATGACCACCTGTTGCCCTTATGCTGAACCTCGGCTGAAGGGAGCGGCTTAGCGATCCGCGCTCAGCCGCTTGTCAAGATAAGCGTCGATCACCGCCATCAGCTCGGTCATTTCGTGCTGAAAGAAATGGTTGGCGTGCGGGATTGTCGCATGATCGATGGTGATGTGGCGCTGGGTCTTGAGCTTGTCGACGAGCTTTTGCACACTCAGACCTGTGACGACCTCGTCGTTCTCACCGTCGACGATCAGTCCTGAAGACGGGCACGGCGCGAGGAAGGTAAAGTCGTACAGGTTGGCGGGCGGCGCGATAGATAGGAAGCCGCGGACCTCGGGACGGCGCATCAGCAACTGCATGCCGATCCACGCGCCGAAGCTGAAGCCGCCAACCCACGTCGTCGACGCCTCGGGGTTGAACTGCTGCATCCAGTCGAGCGCCGACGCGGCATCGGACAGTTCCCCAATGCCGTTATCGAAGACGCCCTGACTGCGCCCGACGCCGCGAAAGTTGAAGCGCAACGTCGCGAACCCGCGGCGCACGAAGGTCTGGTAGAGCGCCAGCACGATCGGGTGGTTCATCGTACCCTGCGTCGGGTGCGGCTGGAGCAGGATCGCGACCGGCGCGCGCGGACGGCTAGCGGGCTGGTAACGGCCTTCGAGGCGGCCTTCGGGGCCGGGAAAAATAACGACGGGCATTGGACCTGCAGGGAATAAAGGATGGCTGCACGGCAGCACGGATCGTCCCTATATATGCGACGGCCGCCAAGCTGCAATTAAATCTGTCCGAGTCGTCCCCTATGAGTCCTAAATGACCCCAGTGTACCTCGACTATGCCGCGACCGCGCCGCTTGATGCGGCGGCGATTGCGGCGGTGCGCGAGGCGGCAGCGAGCTGGGCCAATCCGTCGTCGGTACATAGTGCGGGCCGGAAGGCGCACGCCCTGCTGGAAAATGCCCGTGAGCAGATCGCGGCTCGGCTCGGCTGTTCATCCGGCACGCTGATCTTCACCAGCGGCGCGACCGAGGCGATCGGCCTTGCATTGCGTTGCAGCCCCTCGGCTTCGATGCTGGTCTCGGCAGTCGAACACGACGCGATGCGGCTGCAAGCAGTTGGCGCAAAGATTATCCCGGTCGACACAGCGGGGCAGGTCGACCTTTTGGCCTTGGCAGCACTGCTGATCGCGGCCCCTGCACCGGCGCTGGTTGCGGTCATGCAGGCGAATAACGAAACCGGGGTGTTGCAGCCGCTGGCCCAGATCGCCGCACTGGTTGCGGCTTCGGGCGGCAAGCTGCTGGTCGATGCGGTACAGGGTGTCGGCAAGCTGCCGCTGCCGGACGCGGATTTTGTGGCGGTCTCGGCGCACAAGTGCGGCGGGCCACCGGGCGTCGGCGCGCTGATCGTGCGCGATCTCGACAGCTTTGCGACAAGCCGGGCAGGGGGCGGGCAGGAGCGCGGTTATCGCGCAGGGACCGAAAACCTGCCGGGCCTTGCGGGTTTTGCTGTCGCGCTGGGCGAGCGTGCTACCGATGAAGGCTGGCTGGAGCGTGCGACCGGACTGCGCGATCGACTCGAGCGGCAGCTCGACGGAGCCGAGGTCGTCGCTGCGGCAGCGCCTCGGCTCGGCACGATCAGTTGCATCCGCATGGCGGGGGTCGCGGCGATGACGCAGGTCATAGCGCTCGATCTCGCGGGGTTTGCGGTCAGCGCCGGCGCGGCCTGCTCGTCAGGCAAGGTCGGTGCGAGCCATGTTCTCCGCGCGATGGGGATGAGCGAGCGCGCCGCTGGCGAAGCAATCCGGGCCAGCCTCGGCTGGCGCACGACCGCGGCTGAAATCGACGCGTTCGCTGCGGCATGGAATGCCCTTGCCGCGCGGCAGCGGGCAAAGGCCGTAGCAGGCCATCCGACCGAGCAGGCGGCGTGAACCGGCCGATCTATCTCGATTATGCCGCGACGACCCCGGTCGACCCGGCGGTCGTCGCCGCGATGCAGCCGTGGTGGGGCGAGCGTTTCGGTAATCCGCACTCGCCGCACCGCTGGGGCTACGAAGCGGCCGCCGCGGTTGCGGTGGCGCGGCAGCAGGTGGCGGCGCTGCTGGGCAGCTCGCCCGGTGCCGTGACCTTTACCGGCGGCGCGACCGAGTCGGTCAATTGGGCGCTGAAAGGTGCGATGACCGCCGCCGGTCCGCGGCGGCGGCGGCTGGTGACGCTGGCGACCGAGCACAGCTGCGTGCTCGAGAGCGCGCGCTATCTGGCGACGCAGGGCTATGCGCTGACGATGCTCGGCGTCGGGCCCGACGGGCTGATCGACCTCGATCAGCTCGACGCGGCGCTGGGTGACGATGTCGCGTTGGTCGCGGCGATGCTGGTCAACAACGAGACCGGCGTTATCCAACCGATCGCCGCGATTGCGGCGCGAGCGCGGGCGCACGGCGCACTGATGCACTGCGATGCGGCGCAAGGCTTCGGCAAGCTGCCGACGCCGGTCGGCGCGCTCGGGGTCGACCTGCTCAGTCTGACAGCGCACAAGCTGTATGGCCCCAAGGGTATCGGCGCGCTGTACATCCGCCCGGGGGTCGCGCTGACGCCGCTGCTGCATGGCGGCGGGCAAGAGAACGGCGGCCGCTCGGGGACCTTGGCGTCGGCGTTGTGCGTCGGGCTGGGCACCGCGGCGGCGATCGCGGCGGAGCGGATGGCGGTCGACACCGCGCATGTGCGGGCGCTTTGGGACCGGTTGCTCGCGCTGCTGACGACGCCGTACCAGATCAACGGTTCGGTCGAGGCGCGCTGGTTCGGCACGCTCAACCTGCGCTTCGACGGCATCGACGGCACGCGGCTGCTCGCGGGGATGCGCGGGCTGGCAATATCGTCGGGATCGGCGTGCGCCAGCGGTTCGGGTCGGCCCAGCCACGTGCTTGCGGCGCTCGGCCTGGATACTGCGCAAGCTAAGGCGAGTTTGCGGCTCGGCTGGGGCCGCTTCACCACGGTTGACGAGATCGACTCGGCCGCGGCGCTGCTCAACGCGGCGACAGCGAAATTGCGAGCGCTGGCCGCGTGACGCGCGTACGCTTCGTCAGCGGCGATGGGCAGCGCGTCACCGAAGCCGAGGCTGTGCCGGGAACGCGCCTGCTCGATCTCGCGCAGGCGCACGACCAGCCGCTCGAAGGCGCGTGCGAGGGCGCGATGGCGTGTTCGACCTGTCATGTGCTGATCGCCGCTGCCGACCTCGACAAGCTGCCGCCGCCAAGCGACGAGGAGGATGACATGCTCGACTTCGCTTACGGCGTTTCGCGCACCTCGCGGCTGGCATGCCAAATCTGGTTGAGTGCCGGGTTGGAGTCGCTCGAAGTGCGCATGCCGCCCGGCAGTCAGAATATGAGCACGCGCTAACTGCCTGATCCGCCCCGACCTCGGGGAGGGCGACCGTGCCCGTTCGGCGTGGTGGCGGGGCGGCTGCTATCGGGTCGCTATTCCGCTGCTGCACTGCCGCTCCACCGCGAAGACGAGGTCTCCTTCCCCGAAGTCGGGGTGAATCAAGCAGGCGGCGTTACCTTGCATCGCCTCTCCCGTTCGCCCATAAAGCGTGCGGGAGTCGGGCGGGCAGAGCGCTCGCCAACCCGGTCAGGTCCGGAAGGAAGCAGCCGTAACGAATCCGCTTTGGGTCGTTCCCGGCTCCCACCATAGTAAAATCCGTTTAGGCGCTTGCGCAGCTAGGGCCATCCAATATATTTCTATGCAGACATCCGCTGGCGGCCTCCGCTACCGTGAGGGCGTAGGTTCAGGAGTATACGGGCGATGAGCGACACCGTAGTTTCCGCGCCCGAGTTGCGGCCAACCGATCTGCGCATGCTCGCCAAAGCCTTTTCTTGGCGGCTCGTCGGCTCGCTCGACACGTTCATTCTGTCGCTGTTGATGCTTACCTTCGTCGCGCCGCTGTTAAATATTTCTGTCGACAGCAGCAATCACGCGCGGACGGCGGGCTATATTGCCGGGACCGAATTCTTCACTAAGATCGCGCTTTATTACCTGCACGAGCGTCTCTGGACGCGTTCGCGGTGGAATGTCCGGCAGCGGCGCGAGCGTCTCGACGAGGGCTACGGGCGCAACGGCGCGAAGGCGGTGACGTGGCGGATGATCGGCTTCGTTGACACCGTTGTGCTATCGCTGATCTTCACAGGCAGCGCGACGCTCGCGGTATCGATCGGCGGGCTCGAGGTGATCACCAAAATTTCGCTCTACGTCTTCCATGAGCGTCTGTGGCAGCGGCTGCGCTTCGGCCTGGTGCCG
>JAYTHJ010000374.1:0-7856 GCA_043732725.1 Sphingomonadaceae bacterium
GCGCGGTCGTTGGTATGGAAGCTGAGGCACGCTGCCTCGAACGGCAGGCCGCAAAAGGCCAGCAGCGCGCGGATTTGCGCCTCGGGATCGGCGACCATCGCCTCGTAGAAGACGCGATGGACGCGGCCGGGCAGCACCGCGTCGTAATGCGCCATCAAGGCCACGTAATCGCGGTAATAGCGCCCGATATCATCGAGGCTGTAGGTAAACCCTTGGCCGCGCGCGAAATGCTGCTTGAACTCCGAGAAGCCACAGCCGAGCGGGTGACGGCGTGCATCGATGATCTTCGCATGCGGCAGGATAAGGTGGATCAGCCCAATATGCTGGAAGTTGTTGGGCATCTTGTCGATAAAATACGGCTTGGCGGTGTGGCGCTGGATGCGCGTGCGGTCGAGATACTCGCGGCCCAGCGCCGCCAGTGCGGAGTGGTCGAGCGCCGCCAGCGCCTCGGGATACGGCGAGGCGACCCCCTTGCCGGACTTGCCGCCGAGACGGCTGGCGAGCGACAGGATGTCGGACAGCTCCGACGTGCCCTCGACCGCCGAGTGGCTGCTGAGGATCTGTTCGAGCAAGGTCGACCCCGAACGCGGCAGCCCGACGATGAAGATCGGATCGGGTTCCGGGTCGCCGCTTCCAGCGCGCGCGGCGAAAAACTCACGGGTGAACAGCGCCCGGCTGCGCCGCAGATGCGCACTGACCTCGGCGGCATCGTAGCGCAGCTCGGTGCGGCGCAGCACGTTGCCTTGCGCATAATGCTCGAACGACGCCGGATATGCCGCCGCATCCTCAAGCGCCTTCCCGAGCGCGAAATGCACGTGATAGCGGTCCTCGGCGGTCAGCTCGGGCAGCGCTAGCGCGCGCTGCATCGCCGCAATGTCATCCGCGCCGAACGCCAGCGTCTTCAGATTGGCCAAACTCCACCATGCCTCGCCGAGGCTCGGCAGCTGCGCCAGCGCGGTGCGGTACGCCGCGATGCTGTCAGCCACCCGCCCGACGGCTTTCAGCGCATGGCCGTAGCTCAGCCACGCCTTCGGCTGCTGCGGAAAGTCGGCGAGCACCGCCGCGTACAGGTCGAGCGCGGCTTGCGTGGCGCCGGTCCGCGCCAGCACCGCGGCGCGCAGCGTGCGGTGGCCAGGGTCAGTCGGGGCGTGCGCCGCCAGCCGGTCGAGCTCGACGAGCGCCTCGCCCGGCTTGCCCTGCCGGTGCAGCACCTGCGCGAGGTTGGACCGCGCCGCGTTGAACGCCGGCGCGAGCTGCAGCGCATGGACCAGCAGCCGCTCGGCATCGCCGTAGCGTCCGAGCCGTCCGGCGACCTCGGCGAGCATCCGCAGCGCCGCGACGTCGCCCGGTTGCGCCGCCAGCCGCGCGCGCAGGCGCTCTTCGGCCACCGCGAGGCGGTTGTCCGCCAGCGCCAGCGCCGCCGCGATCAGCTGTGGCGAGGCCGCCGACGCCTTGAGCATCGCCGCGGTCGCCGAATCGGCTCCGGCGGTATCGCCCGCCAGCGTCAGCTGCTCGCCCAGCAGCCGCCAGCCTTCGGGATCGCGCGGTGCCGCCGCGGTCGCCCGACGCAGCGCGACAATCGCCGATGCGCCGTCGCCCTGCCCGGCGAGCGCTGCGCCGAGCAGGCGCAGTGCCGCGGCATGACCGGGCACGACCTGCAGGATCTCGCGCGCCTGCTGCGCCGCCAGCACCGGCTCGCACGTCAGCAGCCGCGCGGCGTGCGCCAGCGCGGTCGCAAGCGAGCCGGTCGGGTCCGAGCTCAAGTCACACCAGCTCGATTGCCATCGCGGTCGCCTCGCCGCCGCCGATGCACAGGCTCGCCACCCCGCGCTTGAGCCCGCGCGCCTGCAGCGCCGCGATTAGCGTCGCCAGGATGCGCGCGCCGCTCGCGCCGATCGGGTGGCCGAGCGCGGTCGCGCCGCCGTTGACGTTCAGCCGCGCGCGATCGATGCCGAGTTCGCGCATGGCGACCATCGCGACGACGGCGAACGCCTCGTTGACTTCGAATAGGTCGACGTCGGCGACGCTCCAACCCGCCTTCGCCAGAACCTTGCGAATCGCGGGAACCGGCGCGGTGGTGAACAGCCCCGGCGATTGGGCGTGGGTGGCGTGCGCGACGATGCGCGCTACCGGCGTCAGCCCGCGTGCATTGGCCACGCTGGCGCGGCTCAGCACCAGCGCCGCCGCGCCGTCCGAAATCGACGAGGCGTTCGCCGCGGTGATCGTGCCGTCCTTGGCGAACGCCGGTTTGAGCGTCGGGATCTTGTCGGGCAGCGCCTTGCCGGGCTGCTCGTCGACCGCGACGGTCGCGCTGCCCTTGCGCCCGGCAACCTCGACCGCGACGATCTCGCGCTCGAACGCGCCGCTGGCGATCGCCGCCTTGGCGCGCGCGAGGCTCTCGAACGCATACTCGTCCTGCGCGCCTCGCGTGAACTGGTACGCCTGCGCCGCTTCCTCGGCGAATGCGCCCATCAGCTTGCCGGGATCGTAGGCATCCTCCAGCCCGTCGAGGTACATCGAGTCCTTCACGACGTCATGCCCGATGCGCGCGCCGCCGCGGTGCTTCGCCAGCAAGTACGGCGCGTTCGACATGCTTTCCATGCCGCCCGCGACGAGTATGTCGGCGCTGCCTGCCGCGAGTGCGTCGTGCGCCATGATCGCCGCCTGCATGCCGCTGCCGCACATCTTGTTGATCGTCGTCGCCGGCACGCTGTCAGGCAAGCCGGCGCCGAAGCCCGCCTGCCGCGCCGGGGCCTGACCGAGCCCAGCGGGCAGCACGCAGCCCATGACGATGCCGTCGATGGCTTCGTTCGCCACCCCCGACCGGGCCAGCGCCGCGCGCACGGCGGTCGCGCCCAGCGCCGTCGCGGCAACGGTGCCGAGCACGCCCTGAAAGCCGCCGATCGGCGTTCGCGCATAGGACAGGACGACAACCGGATCGGCAGCGTTGTCAAAGGCGGCATTGAAGGCAATGTTGCTCATGGTGGTACTCCGCGGTTCGGCGCGTTATGGCACGCGCGAACCCACGCGTCATCCGGAGCAAGCCATGGACATCAGCAAAATCCCGATCGGGCGCGCCCCGCCGCACGACCTCAACGTCATCATCGAGGTGCCGATGGGTGGCGAGCCGGTCAAGTACGAGATGGACAAGGCGAGCGGCGCGCTGTTCGTCGACCGTTTCCTCCACACCGCGATGTTCTACCCGGGCAATTACGGCTTCGTGCCGCACACACTGTCAGCCGACGGCGACCCGATCGACGTGCTCGTCGTCGGCCAGACGCCGCTGGTTCCGGGCGCGGTTGTCCGCGCCCGCCCGATCGGCGCGCTGGTCATGGAGGACGAGGGCGGCGGCGACGAAAAGCTGATCGCCGTACCCGTCGATGCGCTCCATCCTTTCTATGCCAACGTCAAGAGCATGGACGATCTGCCGCCGACACTGAAGGAGCAGATCGCACACTTCTTCCAGCATTATAAAGACTTGGAGAAGGGCAAGTGGGTGACGATCGGCACGTGGATGGATGCCGACGGCGCAGCCGAACTGCTGGCGGACGCGATCAGGCGCGGTGGCGAACTCGCGGCGCGGCAGGTCCAGCATGGTTATGCGTTGAAGGGATAAGGGCGTTGTAGCCCTTGCCGATTTCTGGCCCGCTCCTGCGCGTGCTATTTTCTAGCCCTCTTCCGTAAGATCGGTAGAGGACGCGGTTAGCCGTCAGCCAGCCTGCCGCGGACGGCTCTCGCACCTTACCGCGGCACCCCGCCCCATGCTTCGTTCGCCTTGAACTGACAGCCGCTGGAGCCGCCGGGCCCGACCGTCGAGCAGCTGCCGATGCTGCCCCCTGCGCCGCCGCTGCTGTCGCCGAGGACCAGCTTGCGGTTAGTCTCGGTGGCGCTGCGCGGGGCCGGCTGGCCGGCGCGGACTTGCGCTGGAATGCGGTAGCGATCGACATCGGACAGCCGCGTGCAGACGACGATCTCGTCTGGGCCTGACGGCTTTGGACAGATATCGGTGCCGAACACCGTGACCAGCCGCTGACGTGGTTGCGAGGTGTCGACCGGCGGGGCCTTGAGCATCGTCTGTGCCCCCGCCGGCAGCGCCGCCAGCAGCATGATCCCGATTAACTGTGCCTGCATCGCCGCTCACTCCCAGGTCTCGACCCGCCCGCTGTACAAATACTCGTATAGCAAGCGCTGTCGGTGCCGTGAACGCTCATCGGAAGCACGGGTCGCATCGACTGGTGGAATACCATGCCGAAGGCGTCCTGAGCGGACATTGCTGTGCGTCAAGCCGATACGATCGAGCTTTCCTCACTCGTTACAACTACGATTAATTCCGCACCTCGGGCCGCAAGATGTAGCGCCCCTCCTTGAAGTCGGCAAACATCTGCGTCACCGCCGGATGAGCGACGGGAGCCGCGACATCCTCGCGGATCAAATTCTGCTGACTGACATAGGCGACATACGCCGACTCGTCATTTTCGGCGAGTAGGTGATAGAAGGGCTGGTCCTTGCGCGGCCGGACGCCCTCGGGAATCGCCTCCCACCATTCGTCCGAGTTGGCGAACTGCGGATCGACATCGAAGATTACCCCGCGGAACGGGAACAGCCGGTGCCGGACGACCTCGCCGAGCCCAAACGAGGCGGTCGACGGCGGTGCGGCGGCGGGAACCGGGGGCGAATTGTCGGAATGATCGTCGGTCATCGTGTCCTCTGCGGGCTGAGCCACTTCTCACACCTTGCATATAGGTATGCAACCCAGGCCGAAAAGGCCATCCCGGGCTTGGCAAAGCCGCACCCCTGTGCCTATACGGCGCGCTTCGACCGGGGCCACCGCGCCCCGCCGCGACGAGCCTTCGCGGAGAGGTGCCAGAGTGGTCGATCGGGACGGTCTCGAAAACCGTTGTGCGTGTAAGCGTACCGTGGGTTCGAATCCCACCCTCTCCGCCAAAGCGTATTGAATTTACTAGAATTTTTGGTGGGGGCCTACTCTGTGCCCACTTTGATGCCCGTTTCGCGCATGGCTGTCGGCGGTGCTTGGCGAACAATGGCGACGGTTGATAGGTGTGTCGGCCGCTTGCTTCTCATTGCGGCTGAATTTCTGATTACGGTGGACAAGGAGCTTTTGACAGCTTTTGGTCCATACGGATTCGGCAGTCTTGAGCAGATCGCACCGCGCAATCCTAAGCGATGGTAGAAACAAAAGAGCACCTCATCCGCTTTTCAGAGCCGTCGATATATCGACTAACTAGCTGTTAATATTGTGCAATCTTAACAAACACACTGAATGTGTTATAGTGGTAGCACTTGAAGGTCCAGCTCTCCCTCCAAACGACACACCCTATGCTACAGCGAGCCAAAGCGCTGGAGCCGGATGACGTGCGTTGACTGCGCGCGCTCGTTGCCCGGCACCGGCATTCCCAACGAGACAACGTCATCGTGCTCCTCAGCTTTAAGGCTGGCCTCAGAGCCTGTGAAGTGGCGCGCTTGCGGTGGTCGATGGTGCTTAACAGCGCCCATCAGATTAGCACGCAGCTCTGCATCGGCGGCGGGATCTCCAAAGGTGTGGATCGGCGTCCAAGGCGGTACCCCGCCCGTTTCGCCCGCAAGTGGTTGGCACGAAACGGCTATCGCAGATCGGTTGGGGGGTTCCGCTCGCCGCCGATCTCGACCACTCTTTCCGCTTTCGGCACCATTTTTGAGCATGTTAGCACGAGCAGGTAGGGTCTCGCTTTGGACGCCGCTTCACAGTCTGCTGGCGCAAATCCCGGAGGACGAGCGGATATTCGGCGTCGGCGGCGATGGCGCTTATGATGCCAGGGCTTGCCATGCCGCCATTGCCGCACGCGGTGCCGATGCGGTCATCCCGGTCCGCCGCAACGGCCGACCATCGACGAAAGATGGTCTCGGCGTCGATGCGCGCAATGAAGCGTTACGCGCAACAAAGCGGCTTGGTCGCACCATCTGGAAGACGCGGAGCGACGATCATCGTCGCAGTCTGGTCGAGACCAAAATGCACTGCTTCAAACTCCTGGGCCAACGCGTAGTCGCCCGCGCCTTCGATCGTCAGATCACCGAGCTCAAAGTCCGGACTGCTGTTCTCAATCGCTACTCAGAAATAGGAACCGCGGTCACCGTCGGCATCGTATAATGTCTTCAAGTAAAAGAGGGCTCATGCTCTCCATGAATTATGCAACAAAGCCCCGCCACACTGGCCTGGAGTGCGACCGGCGTTAACTCTCCAACGCGCGCCAGAGAAAGTCGCGGGAAGGTTGGCCAGAACGGCTCGGCCTGACTCGCATAAACGTGGAGGCCTTCCCAAGCGCCATGACAAAAATGTAGTTTTATCATTAGTGGCTAGATTGGAGCGATAATGGCATGTCGGGTTTGGAGCGCGTGGGATGCCGAAGCCGACCTACGTGTCCGCCCCGGTGTTCGGCACGCGAAGCGGACAACTTGGAGAATACGGATGGATGACCTTTTGGTCGAGATTGCCGACGGTGTCGCGGTCGTGACGCTGAACCGACCGCAAGCCATGAACGCGCTGTCAAAGTCGCTGCGCACTCAGATTGCCGGGACGATGCGGGCGCTCGACGCTGACGACAGCGTTCGCGCGGTGGTGATAACCGGGGCCGGCACCCGCGCCTTCACTGCCGGGCTCGACCTTAAGGAACTCGGCAAGGACGCGGGAGCGATCGCCGATGCGACTGCCGACGACGCGCAAGCTAACCCGGTTAAGGCGATCGAGTTGTGCCAGAAACCTGTCATCGGCGCCATCAACGGCGTCGCGATCACCGGCGGCTTCGAGGTCGCGCTCGCCTGCGACGTGCTAATCGCCAGCGAGAATGCGCGCTTCGCCGACACCCACGCCCGGATCGGGATCATGCCGGGCTGGGGACTTAGCCAGAAGCTCTCCCGCATCATCGGCCCATCACGCGCCAAGGAACTCTCGCTGAGCGGTAATTTTATCGACGCCGCGACTGCCGAGCGCTGGGGATTGGTCAACCGCGTCGTGCCAGCAAACGCGCTGATGGGCGTCGCGGCTGCGCTCGCCCGCGAGATGGCGAGCATCGAGACGGGCTTCATCCAGGCCTACAAGAAATTAATCGACGACGGCTATGCGACCAATCTGAGCGAGGGACTATTGCTGGAACACGAGCGCTCGGCGGCAGCCAACGCCAGCGTCAGTGCTGTCGTTATCGAAGCTCGGCGGGCTGTGGTCCAGGCGCGCGGTCGGGTTCAGTAGAGCGGCAAGGGGTCGATGCATGAAAGTGACGTTGTCGTATGCTAAGCTTGCCCAGGTGGCGAACAGCTAACAAAGAGGATGGGTTGCGGACTAGCGGCTGCTGACCGAACAACATGGTGGGCGGACGCTATGCTCGTAGCTAGCAGCCTGTCGGACTGGCGTCATTCAGACCGTTTGAAATGAAACCGCTAGGCAGTTTTTGGGTTTCGCGCTGGTTTGCCTTGGATGGATCGCCCTTCGCGGGGGCGAGCCGCCGAATACGGCCAAGACGATGCTGCCAGGGCGAGGATTTGGGACGCAAATCTTGGGATTTATGCGGCTTTAAGCACGAACATGCGCTTCAAGTTCCAGGCCATGGTCACCAGGTTTCATTCACCTCGGGCCAGGTCGAGCCCGCGCAATGAGAACTGACGAAAGCCCATAATCGATTTGATGATGCCGAAGACGGGTTCGGGTGTGTGCTTGCGCAAGGCGTATTGCTTTTTGCCTTCAGGTGTCTGGAAACGATGGAGCATTGCCGCAAGCGGGGTCGGGTCGTCGGGTGCCGGCGGCGCATCGGCAAAACGCTCCCACAAGGAAGGATGATGTGACTGCCGACACGGCGCGATCAGGGGTT
>JAYTHJ010000375.1:0-21606 GCA_043732725.1 Sphingomonadaceae bacterium
ACCTGAAACTCGATGTGCCGCGGCTCGCTCAGATATTTCTCGATATAGACGGTGTCGTCGCCGAACGCGGCTTTCGCCTCGGCCTTGGCCTGCGCCATCAGCGTCCCCAGCGACGCGGCATCGGGGATAACCTTCATGCCGCGGCCGCCGCCGCCGCTCGCCGCCTTGACTAGCACCGGATAGCCGATGTCGGTGGCGACCGCCTGCGCCTCGGCGACGCTGCTGACCGGGCCATCGCTGCCCGGCACCAGCGGCAGGCCCAACTTGGCGGCGGTGCGCTTCGCCTCGACCTTGTCGCCCATGCGGCGGATGTGGTCGGGCGATGGCCCGATCCAGATGATGTTGTGCTCCTCGACGATGTCGGCGAAGCGCGCGTTTTCGCTAAGGAAACCATAGCCCGGGTGGATCGCATCGGCCTGCGCGATCTCGGCCGCCGAGATGATGTTTGGGATGTTGAGATAGCTGTCGGTCGCCGACGGCGGACCGATACAGATCGCTTCGTCCGCTAGCCGCACGTGCATCGCGTCCGCATCGGCGGTCGAGTGTACCGCGACGGTGGCAATGCCCATCTCGCGGCAGGCGCGGTGGATGCGCAGCGCGATCTCGCCGCGGTTGGCGATCAGAATTTTGCGGATCGTCATGCGGCTGCTGCCGGTGTCCGTGTCATTCGATGACAATCAGCGGCTCGTCATACTCGACCGGCTGCTCGTTGCCGATCAGGATACTGACGACCCGCCCGGCTTTCGGCGCGGTAATCGGGTTCATGACCTTCATCGCCTCGATGATCAGCAGCGTCGCGCCCGCCAACACCGCGTCGCCGACCGCGACGAAATTAGGCGCGCTCGGCTCGGGAGTGAGGTAAGCGGTGCCGACGATCGGCGAGCGGACGAGACCCGGATGCTTCAGCAGGGTGTCGACGGATGCGGAAACCGGCGCGGCGCTGGGCGCATCCACCGTCGGTGGCGCAGCAGCCGGCAAACCCGCCGCCACCGCCGCCGCTACCGTCACCTTGCGCACTACCCGGACCCGGCGGTCGCCGTCCTGGACTTCGATCTCGGTCAGCCGGGTGCTATCGAGCAGTTCGGCAAGTTCGCGGACCAATGCGGTATCGACCCGCATCGCGCGGGCGTTGTCATCGTCCATCACGGACCCTCACATCCAAACTCAGCCGCTCTAGTGTCAGAACGCCGCAATCGCGTCCAGCGCGAGCACATAGCCGACGGCCCCCAGTCCGGTAATCGAGCCGCGCGCGGCGGGCGCGACGAAGCTGTGATGCCGGAACGGCTCGCGCGCCGCCGGATTCGACAGATGCACCTCGATCACCGGCGTCGCGATCGACTTGATCGCATCGTGCAGCGCCACCGAGGTATGGGTCAGCCCGCCGGCGTTCAGGATAACACCCTTTGCGCCGCGGCTGGCAGCCTCGTGCAGCCAGTCGATCAGATGGCCTTCGTGGTTCGACTGGCGCAGGTCGATGGTCAGGCCCAGCGTCGCCGCATGATCCTCGAGCCGCACCGCGATGTCGTCGAGCGTCTCGTAACCGTAGACGTCGGGCTCGCGGGTGCCGAGCAGATTGAGATTGGGGCCGTTGAGGACGAGCACGAGGGGGGTGGTCATCGGGCGCTTATATGGCGGTAACTGCGGGCCGTCACCTTTCGCTTACCCACGTGGCGTACGGAGAGGTAGCTTCACGCGAAAACTGGCCTATATTTAATGGTCACGATACGGCGAGCCAATGACCGATCTCATCGAAATCACCTTGAACGGCGACTCCCGCCGCGTCGCCCCCGGTGCCACGATCGCCGTGTTGCTCGGCGAACTCGCCCTCGATGCGGCGAAGGTCGCGGTCGAGCGCAATCGCAGCATCGTGCCGCGCTCGACCTTCGCGGTGCAGCTGCTCGCCGCCGGCGACAACCTCGAAGTCGTGCACTTCGTCGGCGGCGGCGAGGCGGTGCTGCCCGATGACGGCTGGAGCGTCGCCGGCCGCCGCTTCACCTCGCGGCTGATCGTCGGCACCGGCAAGTATAAGGACTATGCGCAGAACGCCGCCGCGGTCGTCGCTTCGGGGGCCGAGATCGTCACCGTCGCGGTGCGGCGGGTCAACGTCACCGACCGCGCCGCGCCGATGCTGACCGACTTCATCGATCCCAAGCGCTACACCTATCTGCCCAATACCGCCGGCTGCTTCACCGGCGACGAGGCGGTGCGGACGCTGCGGCTGGCGCGCGAGGCCGGGGGCTGGAACCTCGTCAAGCTCGAGGTGCTCGGCGAGGCGCGCACGCTCTATCCCGACATGGCCGAGACGCTGGTCGCGACGAGGACGCTGGTTGCCGACGGCTTCGACGTCATGGTCTATTGCGCCGACGATCCGATCGCCGCGAGGAAGCTCGAAGATCTCGGCGCGTGCGCGATCATGCCGCTCGGCTCGCTGATCGGCTCGGGACTCGGCATTCAGAACCCGGTGACGATCCGCATGATCGTCGAGGGCGCGAAAGTCCCCGTGCTCGTCGATGCCGGCGTCGGCACGGCCTCCGATGCGGCAGCGGCTATGGAGCTTGGCTGCGACGGCGTGCTGATGAACACCGCAATCGCCGAAGCCAAAGACCCGGTGCTGATGGCGCGCGCGATGCAGCTCGCGGTCGAAAGCGGGCGGCTGGCGTACCGGTCCGGACGGATGCCCAAACGCCGCTATGCCGACCCGAGCAGTCCGCTTGCCGGATTGATTTGATCGGCCCCGCCAACATCGCTGGCGCGCTCGGCGACAAGCGTGTGATCCTCGTCGGCGGCGTCAGCGGCAGTGGTAAATCGGTGTTCGCGGCGGCGCTGGCGGCAGCATTGCCGGACTACAGTCTCGTCAAGCTCGACTGGATCTATGACGGCTTACACGCGTCGCGGCGGCACGGCGTGGTCAAGCGCAGCCGCCGCAGCATGGCGCGTCTCGCCCCGAACATCGTCGCCGAGATCGTTGCCGACGGCGGGCGCGTCATCATCGAAGGCGGCTGGATCGAGCCGCGCGTGTGGCAGCGTCTCACCGCAGACGATCCCGCTGCTCATGCATTCTTCCTCGGCTACCCTGATGCCAGCGTCGCCGAACTTGCCCAACGGCTGCATCCAACCGTGCATTGGCTCAGCGGCGGTACCGGTGCCGACCAAAGCTTCCTCGTCGACCAGATTCGCCATTCCAAGCGGTTGCGACGCAAGCTCGCTGGACGGGCAGGGGGCGAGTTCATCGATGTGAGCCGCGGGTTTGTCAGCTTGTCTGCGGACGGGCAAAACGTGCTGACCGAAATCGGTTGGACAGCCGCCCTCCCATAATCGCCGGGATCAGGTTAGGGAGCGCGCATGACCCGCTCTCGCCGTCTGCTCATCGCCCTGGTCGTCGGCGCGCTCGCGGCGCTTGGCTTTGCGCCGTGGGATCTGTGGCCGCTGACGCTGGCGAGCATCGCCGCGCTGTTCGGGCTCGTCGACACCGCCGCCACCCGCCGCCACGCCTTCGCGCTCGGCTGGTGGTTCGGCGTCGGGCACTGCCTCGTCGGACTGAGCTGGATCGCGACCGCGTTCACCTATCAGGCGGCGATGCCGGCGTGGCTTGGCTGGGTCGCGGTCGACGGGCTGGCGATGTTCCTGTCGTTATATATCGGTGTCGCGACGTTGATCGCGCGCGTCGCCGCGCCCTCGGGCCCGGCGCGGCTGCTGGTGTTCGCCGCCGCGTGGATGCTGACCGAGTGGCTGCGCGGACATCTGCTGTCGGGATTTGCGTGGAACCCGCTTGGCGAAGCGTGGCTGCCGGTCCCGGGTATCGCGCAAGCGGCGGCATATCTCGGTGCGCTCGGACTGTCGGGGCTGATGGTGCTCGCGGGGGGTGCACTCGTCTTGCTGCTCGCGCCGCGAACCCGGGCGATCGGCGGCGGGTTGGCGGCAGCCATTGTCGGGCTCGCGGCGGCACTGGCGGTGAGCACGCCGTCGCCGCCAGTCGTTGCCGGGGCACCGCTGGTGAATCTGATTCAGCCGAACGTCGGCCAAAGCGACAAATGGGATCCCGCGGTCGAGGATGAGCATCTCGCGCGCTATCTCCGGCTCAGCCGTACCGCGCTCGCCCGCAGCCGGCGGCTCCCGGAGGCGTGGGACCGCGAGCCGCAGACCGCGGCGGCGCGCCCGCCACAGCTCATCATCTGGTCTGAATCGTCGGTGCCGATGATCGTCGACGAGGATCCGGCAGCGCGCGCGCAACTGGCGAGTATCCTGCGGCCCGGCGACCTGCTGCTATTCGGGGGGGTCAAGCTGATCCGCAATTCAGCTGATCGATCGAGCGATCCCGCCGGCGACGTCGTCGCCGAAACCAACAGTCTGTATGTGCTAAGTGCCGACGGTGTGCTGCACGGCCGCTACGACAAATCGCATCTGGTCCCGCTCGGCGAGTACGTCCCGGCGCGGCCGCTGATGACCCGGCTCGGGCTGGCGCAGCTTGCCCCCGGCGCGTTCGATTTTCGCGCCGGCCCCGGACCGCGGACGCTCCAGCTGCCGGGCTTTCCGAGCGCCGGCGCGCAGATCTGCTACGAGATGATCTTCCCCGGCGAGGTCGTCGAGGCCGGCAACCGTCCCGCGTGGCTGGTCAACATTTCGAACGATGCGTGGTTCGGCCCGAGCGGCCCACCGCAGCATCTGGCGCAAGCGCGACTGCGCGCCATCGAAGAAGGGCTGCCGGTTGCCCGTGCGACACCGACGGGAATTTCCGCGATGATCGATGCGCGCGGGCGTATCGTGCGCGCGCTCGGGCAGGGGGCCGAGGGTGTCGTCACGACGGCATTGCCGCCGCCACTGCCGCCGACGTGGTTTTCGCGCTGGGCGCACTGGACGACACTGGTATTCGGGGCGTTGTTGCTCGTCGGGGCGGCACTTGCCGCCCGGTCGCGTCGCTGGCGTTCGGTTTGAAACTTCTGAAGCGGATCCTTCAGGCTAAGACGGTTTGACCGTAGTATGCCCGATCTCAACCTCGCTCTGAACTGACGCTGCCCTACAACGAGCCGATTAGGCTATAAAGTCAGAACGGCCGCTTCGCAACTGAAACTGCCCGCGCTGCTGTTGACGCCATCGCTGCATGCCGATCAGCTACTGTATATCGGCGCGACGAAGTTGTCCTTCGCTGCCGCACCATCGTTTTAGGTGTGTCGAAAGAGTGTCCAAAGGCGGGTGGTCCGCCCGAAGAAGGCGCTTAGACAACGCGAAAGAGTGGGCTTGAGCAGGTTCAGCTTTGTTTTCGGTCATGCTCATCCGTCATTCCGAGGATGACGATCTCTGGTTCGGCCTTGTTGAAACGGGGTGAAGCCCTCCCCCGATCGACGGAGGAGGGCTGGCGTTACCCGGCGCGGCGAGGTTACGCGGCGACGACGGCGGTCCGGCGGCGGCGGGCGGCGAAGCCGACCAACCCGAAGCCGGCAACGAACAGCGCCCATGTCGCCGGCTCGGGAACCGCCTGCAGCGAGACGTTGTCGAGCAGCGCGATCGGCGGCTGACCGTTCGGCGTGCCGATCGACAGGAACGACAGAAGGGCGGTCGACGTCGTCGGCGTGAAGACGAAATAGCCCGACGTCCAGCCGCTGAAGCCTTCCGACGGGTTCGAGATCGTCTGGGTCGTCTGCGTCACACCGCCGAGGCCGACCTGCAGCTTCTCGGTCGTGGCACCCGAGCGATTACGCAGCTGCGTCGCAGCCCAGTCGAAATGGACGTAATACGCCTGACCAGCCGTCAGCCCGGTGATCGACTGTGTTAAAGTTCCATTGATATTGGTGTCGCCGTCGAGTGCGATGAAGTTGCCGCCGGTACCCAGCGGATCGACGGTGACGCCGGTGCGGAAATAGGTCAGCGGATCATTATACTGGTTGGCCGCCGACGTCGTCGTCTGCGTGCCGCCCTTGAACAGGAGGTTGAAACCGTTCGAGGTCCAGCCGGTCACGCCCTGCGCGAAACCCGCGATGCCGATTTCCGAGCTGGACGCGAAGGTGGTCGTCTCGAAACCGCCGTTGGTGACGAGGTTGGCGGCTGCCGCCGGGGCAGCAGCGGCGAGCGTGGCGAGACCGGCGATGATAAGTTTGTTTAACACTGGCAAATTTCCTTGGCGCGAAATGCGTTAACTAAAACTTAGCAAGTGCTGTGCCAAATATTAAAAAATATCTAACAACGACTATAACCTATTGTAAACGAGCATTTATCGTAAATCCGCATGAAGGCCGCGTAGTTCCACAACAGTAACAGTGTCGGAATTATTTACACTGTCGAGGCCTGAAGGCGCGCGCTTGCCACCGCCGCGCAGAACACACCGTTTCCGTCTTCATATAACGAAAGCCTTATCTTCCTTGCTCCACTCTCGCTGCCCGGCTAAGCCCGCCGCACCTGCCCTAGCCACGGACCCTTTGCATGCCCCGCAGCTCCTTCCTGTTCACCAGTGAGTCAGTTTCAGAAGGCCATCCCGATAAGGTCGCCGACCAGATCTCCGACGCGGTCGTCGACCTGTTTTTGAGCCGCGATGCCGTCGCCCGCGTTGCCTGCGAGACCATGGTGACGACGCAGCGGATCATTCTGGCGGGCGAGGTGCGCTGTAACCCCGACGTCTTCCCCAGCCTCGACGAGATCGAGCAGGCTGCGCGTGCCACGGTGCGCCGCATCGGCTATGAGCAGCATGGCTTTCATTGGCAGACCGCCGATTTCGCCTGCCACCTGCACGGCCAGTCGGACCATATCGCGATGGGCGTCGACGAGAGCGGCAACAAGGATGAGGGCGCCGGCGACCAGGGCATCATGTTCGGCTACGCTAGCGACGAGACGCCGTCGCTGATGCCTGCGACGCTGCACTATTCACACCGCATCCTCGAGCGGCTGGCTGCACTGCGCCACAGCGGCGCGGCGCCGTTCCTCGAGCCAGACGCAAAGAGCCAGGTGACGCTGCAGTACGAAAACGAAGTTCCGGTGCGCGCGACGCAGCTGGTCGTCTCGACGCAGCACGGCAAGGGCTATGACCAGCGCAAGCTGCGGGCCTACATCAAGGACGTCATGGCCGACGTGCTGCCAGATGGCTGGATGCCGGAGAGCGACGACGCGATCCACGTCAACCCGACCGGGCTGTTCGAGATCGGTGGCCCCGACGGCGACGCCGGTCTGACTGGGCGCAAAATCATCGTCGATACTTACGGCGGTGCGGCTCCGCACGGTGGCGGCGCGTTCTCGGGCAAGGACCCGACTAAGGTCGACCGCTCGGCGGCGTATGTCTGCCGCTATCTCGCCAAGAATGTCGTCGGTGCTGGCCTTGCACGACGGTGCACGATCCAGATCAGCTACGCGATCGGCGTCGCCGAGCCATTGAGCTTCTATGTCGACACACATGGTACCGGCTCAATCGAAGATAACCGGCTCGAGGCGGTGCTGCCGACGTTGCTTCGGCTGACCCCAAAGGGCATCCGGACGCATCTGGGGCTAAACAAGCCGATCTACGAGCGTACCGCCGCTTATGGCCACTTCGGTCGCGAGCCCGATGCGCATGGTGGCTTCAGTTGGGAGAAGCTCGACCTGATCGAGGCGCTGAAGGCGGCGGTCTGACCGCTGATCGTGAGCGGTGACCCGACGACGCTGCGGCGGCTGTACGGCCGCCGGCAGGGGCACAGGCTGCGCGGCAACCATGCGGCGCTGATCGAGACGCTGCTACCGCAAGTCGGTGTACCAGCCGCCGGGCCGCTCGATGCCGGCAGCTTGTTCGGCGACGCCATGACGCCGCTGTGGCTCGAGATTGGCTTCGGCAAGGGCGAGCATCTGGCGGCGCTGGCGGCGGCACATCCCGGGGCAGGCTTGATCGGCTGCGAGCCCTTCCTCAATGGCGTCGCCGGGGCGTTGCAGGAGATCGCCGCGCGCGGGCTGAGCAATGTCCGGCTGCATATGGGCGATGCGCTGGAGGTGCTCGACCGGCTGGGCGATGCCAGCCTCGACCGCGTCTTCCTGCTGCATCCCGATCCGTGGCCGAAGCTGCGGCACGCCAAGCGGCGCTTCGTCAATCCGGGGCCGCTCGATGTGATCGCGGCCAAGCTCAAGCCAGGCGGTGAGCTGCGTATCGGTACCGATCACCCGGTCTATTGCCGCTGGACACTGATGCAGATGGCGGCGCGCCCTGACTATGCGTGGCAGGCGTTGACGCCGGCCGACTGGCAGCAGCGCCCCGCCGACTGGCCGCCGACGCGCTACGAGGCCAAGGCGCGCCGCCAAGGCCGCGAGGTCTGGTATCTGCGTTATCGGCGCGCTGGCTGAGCCGCCCGCCTACTCCATGTGATCGGCGACATAGCCCGGCGTCGGCACGATCGGCAGCGTCGCGGCGAGGATCGCGACGGCGATCAGCCAGCTTGCCGCGACCTTGACCGCTACCCCGGCGCGAAGGCCGATCAGCCAGCGCGACGGCAGCACCAGCAAAACCACCGGCAGCGCCCGCGCGAGGTCGACGGGTGCCCCGGCGACCGCGATGGTCGCACCCGCCCACAGCCCGGCATTGCCGGCAACCAGCAGCGCCGGATACAAGCCCAAGCGGCTTGGTAAGTGGACCAATGCCGACGTCAGGATAATGCTGACCCAGCAGCCGGCGAACAGCACTTCGGTCCAGGAATGTGGGAGCGGCACGAACACGGCGGCCAGCGCGACGAGCCCGGCAATGACAAGCGCGGGCAAGACCGCGCGGCGCGGCACGAACGCCAGCGCGAATACCAGCGCCACAAATAGCAGCGCCGGTGGCAGCGCACCACCCCTCATCGCAGCGCCACCGCGAGATACCAGACGCCCGCGGCAGCGATCAGCGCGCCCAGACTGCGCGTCACGATGATCCCGCCGGGGCGGTCGTTGAGCAGCCCGATGCCGATCCCCGCGACATGGAGCATGCCGGTCGCCAGCACGAAGCCGAGGCTGTAGCCGACCGGGTCGGCGGCCGACGGCAGTTCGTGACCGTGCGCATAGCCGTGGAAAAGCGCGAAGATCGCGACGATCGTGCAAGCGAACCAGACCGGCGCGCGCACCGCCCCGGCGATCATCGTGCCGAGCACCAATACCGACAAGGCGATACCGATCTCGACCGGTGGAAACGGCACTCCGGCGATGCCGAGCGCGCCGCCCATCGCCATCACGGCGGGGAAGATCACCGGTAGCGCGACGATCAACGGCCGCCCTAGAAACGCCCCCCATAGCCCGACCGAGACCATCGCCAGCAAATGGTCGAAGCCGCTGAACGGATGAACAAAGCCCGACTGGAAGCCGCCGGCGAGGCCGGTCCCCATATGCGCCGCCGCCGGGGTCGCGAGCGCCAGCAGCAGCCCCGTTTTTACAACTCTTTCGATACACCCAATTCGGCGGCGGGATCCGGCTTTGGCGGCTCTTTCGGCACACCGAGTTCGGTGTTGCTGCCGCCTGCTGCCTGCTCTGCTCCGCCCTTCAGGGAGGGAGCGGGACGGATCAGCCACGGCTTGGCGAGGGCACATATCGCTCAATCGAATGTCCTGAGATGACGCGGGCGCGAGCGCGAGCGTAGCTGGGAAACGATCGCCGACGCGGGCATAATTTATTCCTGTCGGTTCGAGAACGAGCGTAAAAATGCATTATAACCCAAAGGGTTATTTCTGTCAAGGTGAAGCTTGACAGGCGCTCTCGGCGTAAGTCGTCGAGAGCAATGACGGGCGGCGGTAATGGTGGATGCAGTGATAGACAAGCTCAGACGATATACGCAATGATCGAGCCGGCCGACGCCCGCCGAGGAATCCCGATGTATCGTTTGCTCACCGCCACCGCCATCGCCCTGACCGCCGCTGGCGCGACCGCGCACGATTTCTGGGTCCAGCCGCAGGCGTTCGCGGCCGCGCCCGGCGTTGCGGTGCCATTTACCATTCAGGTCGGGCACGGCACCTTTCGCCAGCGCTGGGGTGCTGCAATCGAGCGCATCGGGCGCTTCGACGACGTCGGGCCAATGGGGCGGATCGACCGCCGCGCCGCGTTGCAGCCTCCCGGCACCGCGCAGGACGGCGTGCTAACCTTCACGACGCCTGGAACCCACGTCATTGTGCTCGAAACCAATCTCGCCGCGAGCGAACTGCCGTCGATCCGTTTCAACGATTACATCAAGGTCGAGGGGCTGACCCCGGCACTGGTGCAGCGCGAGCGGCTCAAGCTGATGGATAGCCACGGGCGCGAAGTCTACAGTCGTCGCGCCAAGGCGCTGGTCCAGGTCGGGCCGGTCAGCGGTGCCCAGCCGCAGGTAACGCACGCGGTTGGCTTGACCCTCGAGATCGTGCCGCTCCGTAATCCTTATGCGCTCGCGCTAGGCGAGTTATTGCCGGTGGAAATCTTGTATCAGGGCAAACCGTTGCCGGGCGCACTGGTGAAGCTCAATAATCTCGATTTCGATGCGCGGCCTATCGAGGTCCATCTGACCGATGCCAGCGGCCGGACCGCGTTCGACCCGCCGCGGCGGGGCAAGTGGCAGTTGAACGTGATCTGGACCAAGCCGCTGATCGGAAATCCGAAGGCCGATTTCGAAACGGTCTTCTCGAGCCTGACGTTCGGCTTTCCAATTCCGCCGAGGCCTGCGCCAGCGGCGATAACACGACGTTAAGTACCGCGAGAGCCTGTCTCGCTAAGATTTGAGCCAAACCGCCGCTGCGATTTAACCCGACCCGCTTGATATCCCGAGCCAAACCAACCAGCTGCGCCCACCCTGAGCTTCCGACGAGGGACCACGATCCGAAATTACCGGTTCCCCGGAAAGCTCGGGACGAGCGGGCTGGTTTGGCGCGGGATGAGCGAGTTGACCTCACTCAATCGCAGCGAAAGTTTATGCTAGCTAGCGACTGGCTCGGTCGTCAGGCTCAGCGGAACGATATCGCCCGCCACCGGATCCTTCGCCGGGTCGGTATTGGGATCGGCACGATAGGCAGTGCCGAAATTGGCCCCGAACTGATCCTCGAACTTCGCCGCCGCCACCGGAGGCGGCGGCACGACCGGCGACGGGTTATTGCTGCTGCCGCACGCTCCGAGCCCACCCGCCAGCATCGCCGTTGCCGAGATCCGCCAGTAAAGTTTGTGCATCGTCATTATCCCTTCTGCTGGTCGATCGTGACGATTACGGTTGGGTCTGCGGACGCGGTGAGCCGCGCAGCGGAGCATTCAGATATGGGAAGGCGTTGAGGATGCTATTCGCGCTGCTCGGGGCACCATCGGTATAGGCTACCATACCGGTCGGCGCATCGCTCGGCTTGCACAGCCCGAGGTCGGTCTGCTTGCCGGCGATCGGGATCGGATAGCACAACCGTCCCATCGCGACGCGCAGAACGATATCGGTCACGTTGTCGGCAGGACGGCGGCCGTTCGGGAAGCCGGCGAGGTCGTTACCAACGACGCCGAACGAGCTCTGCGTCGCCTGCGGCGTCGGCGCGACCCCGGTGTTCAGCCGCTGCATTTCCGAACCGGTAACCTGCTTGAGCTGGTTCAGGCTGGCAAATCCGGTCAGGAAGGTTGCAACGAGATCGTTACGCGGGAAGTTTGTCGGCGCGAGCGTCGCGAAGTTGGTACTTAGCGTCGCGTTGACCGGGGCGCGGAACAGTGCGTCGAGAATCGCCGGGAACGTCGGATTGGTAACATAGTCGATCAGCGCGCCATCGGCGGTCGGCTTGACCGCGTTAAACAAGTCCTTCTGCGGCAGACCGATCACGAGCTCGTTGACCAGTGGCATCCCGAGCCGTGAGACCTGGACGTACGAACCACCTTGCAGTGCCGTCGCCTCATAGGCTGGCCCGGTCCGCAGCAGGCGCGCCTGCGGTAAGCTCGCGGTGCTCCAGACGCCGATGACGCCGTTGCCCGCGCCGACCAAACAGGCGATCGGCACTTCCATCGCGATCGAAGTAACATTGGCCTTGCCGATCAGCTCTTGATTGGCCTGGCTCTGAGTAATCCCGCCGGGAAACCCCTTGCCGTCGCCCGCACCGGGAGCGCTGTCGCCCTCGATCGGCACGAAATTTACGAGGTCGAAGACCGGCCCGAGATTAACCGCGAAATTATCGGCGCGCTGACCCACGAAGACTTTACCGGGCGTCGCGCAGCCTGGGATGGTGACATTGTAGATGAACTGGTTCGCATAGTTCGCATAGCCGCCGGGGATCGTCTTGTTACCGGCGTTGTCGAACGGCTTGACGAAGGTCGCACCGCCGCCAGCGGTGTTGGTGATCGTCGTCCGGGCGCCACTGCGGCGGTCGCCGGTAACCAGCGTGACCGTGTAATTCTCGTCATCGCCGACGTTTGGATCGTTTGGTCCCGCGATCGGTCCGATCTGACGCAGGGCGATCGACAGGTTCTTCGAACCCACAGCGATCGTTTCGCCCTTACCGCTATTCTTCAGTGGGGTGTTGAACTTGAACTGAAAGGTCAGGTGCTCTTTGGCATCGCCGACGTTGTCGACATGGATCTCATACAGCGCGTCCGAGTCCATCGTGTAATAGTTCGGACCGTTACCGGGACCTTCGCCAGGCTGGAAGTTGGCGATCAGGGTCACATAATCCTGGCGGCCCGGCTCATAGCTGCGGAACGCATAGACATCGGTGTTGTCGACCTTAGGCATCTTGGTGATGCCGGGAGCCTCGCGGTGACTCGACGCCAGCGCAGGTGATAACGGGCTTAACAGCACTGCGGCCATCGCCGTCGACGTTGCCAAACGAGTCAGTTTATTCATTAAAGCCTCCAACTGTTTCCTGCCCGATCCCGGCCCCGATCCTAACGGTGCCGATGAACGCCAGCCTAACGCGTCAGATACGGGTTGGTCTCATTTCTGGTTGCAGTCGAAATTTCGAGGTCGCTGAAATATTAAGTCATCCGCCGATGACCTGCGCCCAAGTCCATTGGCCCGAGCCGAACGCCAGCACCCGATTGCCGTCGGTGCCTGCCACGAGAAGCAGCCGCGGACCGGTGACACTGGCATCGCGGCAGAGCGCAGGGGCAGCGCGGACCGCACTGGCGACCGCGGCGCGGATCGGCTCGAGCGCATCGCTGCCACCAACGGCACCGGCGTCGATCCAGTGCCCGTCCCACAGCAGAACCGCGTCGGCGACCGAGCGCGCCGCGCGCGGGATGCGCTCGATTGCCGCGGTCACTGCCGGGCTTACGCGCAGGCGCGCCTGCACGGCTTCGCTGAGGTCGCAGGCCGCCGCGCCCGACGCGAGACCGGCCAGCGGGGCTGCGGGCTCGGCGATGTCGGCAGCGGTCAGTTCGGGAGCTTCGACCGCCGCCGTCACGGGTTGCAGCTTGAACTCGACCGGCAGGCTGGGCGGAGCGGCCGCGGCAATCTCGGTAACGGTGACAATCGCCGCCGGTGCCGTGGCCGCCGCCGGCCGCTCGCGCCAGACGACCATCAGCAGCCCGGCGTGCGCCAGCAGCAGCGCGGGGATCAGCAGTCTGCGGGTGCGCACCAAAGTCTCCGCTTGTTACGGACTCAACGCCGCTGCCACAGATACGGCCCCCGACAGGCGCAAGATGCTCAGAACCCCGCGGACGGCGACAGCAACAACGCGCTGCCCGGATTGCTGTACGTCGCATAGTCGATCGTCAGCTCTTCGCCTGCTGCGATATCGCGGGCGGCGACGATGCTGAGATTGCCGCCGATGGCGGCATTGGCCGCGATCCCGGCGGCAGGCTGGTTGAGGTGCCAGCCGACGCCCATGGTATTGAATGTCGCAGGACCGCCGAGCCGCGAGCCATCGCGGATGGCGAAATCCTCGTAGAGGCGTAGCTGCGCATCGGACAGTCCCGCGGCTGCGATAGCGGCGCGCTCGATCCAGACCAGTCCGGTGCGATCGTTGGCGAAGATGTCGGTGCCGGCCGGGATGGCGCGGATGGCGAACACCCCGACGCCGTGGATGCGCGACGCGCCGAGCCGGGCGTAGACGCCGTCGTGGGGAAGGGCGGGTGAGCGATCGGCGACGCCTGCATCGTCGAGCAAGCCGAGTGCCTCGATCGCGGCATAGTCGCCGGCGACCAGCTTATCACCGATGTCGTTGCGGTAGCGCACATTGGGGATGACGATCCGCTCGACGCGGGCGTAGGCGTCGACCTGCGCGGCGGCGATTGTCGCGCCGGTGCCGGTCACCACCATCGTCCAGCCGTGATAACCCGCGGTTACCAGCTGACCATAATCGAGCCCGACCTCGCCGTAATGCGTCTGCGCGTCGTCGGCGGCGGTATAGTCGCGGTCGAAGACGATCGGCAGGCCGATGGGGACGTCGACATAGTGACGCAGGAACGGGAACGGCCGTGTCGTCAGCACGACTCCCGTCGAGAAGCCGGAGTGCGCGGTGAACGCCCCGCCCCGTTCGCTAGCAATGCTGCCGCTGACCAGCCGCTTGAGCAAAGTCGCCCAATCGGTTGCCTGCAGCGGCTCGAGCACCGCGAAGCCGGGGTAGCCGAAGCGCGCACAGAATTCGAGCGGCCAGATGCCGTCGACGTTGACGATGGTGTTAAGGTTGAGATAGCCGACATGCGCGTGCTCGCGCAGCAGCGGCGCAAGCCTCGCCAGCGTTAGGTCGAAGAAGCGCCGCGCGCGGTCGAAGGTCGCGACGGTCCCCATCTCGCCGGTGAATTCGCCGACGTCGCCGGGGAAAAAGCGCTTGTGCTCCCAGTCGAGGCACGGCGGACCAACGAAATTGCTGCCGTCGAAATAGGCGCCGACGCCCATCTCGATACCCTCGATGCGGCTCTGCAGCAGGAAGCGCGTCGGCTCAGTGCCGCGCTGTCGCAGCTTGGCGGCGAGCACCGCGAGCAGGTCGCGGCCGTCGTTCAGCTGTCCGACATAGGTGTCCGCCGCCCCGAAGCCCGCGCCGTCGTACTTCAACACATAGCGGCCAGGGTACCCGGCGATGAACTCGCGCGCCGCGTCGAGGCTCGTGAAGCTGCGGCTGGCAGCGATCTGCAGCCCTATGTCGGCGCAGACCTGCTGGCCGTAGCCGCGCTCCTTCTCTAGCCGGTCGCCCCAGGCGCTGCCGCCGACGACGTTGAACCCCGCCGCGCGCAGGTCATCCTGATCGCCGCCTCGCCCGGCTTCCTCGAAGATGACGATGCCGTCGTCACCGGCGGCGCGGATCCAGTCGAGTTCGGCTCGCCAGTCGTCGACCTGCTGGACGATCCCCGCCAGCACGTCGTGGCACATCGGCTCGGCGACATGGATGCGCACGTCATGGCCACCCTGAACCAGCCGCCGGTACAGGCTGCTCAGGTCGCACGACGTACCGACTCCGAGGAAGCGCATGCTCGGGCCTGCTCAGCTCGGCTGGGCGGGCGCGTCGAACCCCGGCGAGGTCGCCAGTCCGGCGCGGTAATCGCTCGTGATCTCGTCGCCGACCGCGAGATCGCAGAGCGCGTGGATGATGTGTTGCTCGCTCGCGAGGCTCGGGTCTTCCGAGCGGTTGATGAACTTGACGTGGTCGCAGAGCAGCCTGCAGCGGTCCGGAAACGCATGCGCTTCATCGCGATACATCTTAAAGAACGCGCGGGATGCCGCCGGTGCGGCCCGCATGTCGGCGATGTCGAGCAGCGGGTCCAACTTCGGCTCGAACCGCCAGATCAGCTGCCCCATCGATATTGGCTCGGCGGCGAACAGCCCGAGCCCAGCGATCGTACTGGGGGCAACGGTGGTGGCGGCGAGCAGCATGACGGCGCTGTTAACGCGGTTGCCGGATCGTGGAAAGCCGGTGCTGCCCGGCTCAGCCTTTGGCAGGCGCGACCCTCGATGTCACATCCGGTGGATCGCGCAGAGCTTGTTGCCGTCGGGATCGCGCACATAGGCGAGGTGCATCGCCCCCATCGGGCTCTCGCGCAGTCCCGGCGGCGCCTGGTCCGTGGTGCCGCCATGCGCCACGCCGGCATCGTGGAACGCCTGTACCTGCTCAGGCGAATCGCAACGAAAGCCGAGCGTGGCGCCGTTGGCGGCGGTCGCGGACGCGCCGTTGATCGGCTCACTGATGCCGAACGTCTGACCGTCGTGCCGGTAGAACAGCCGGACATGGCCGCTGGCAGCGACGTTACGCATCGGCTCGCCTGCGCCGAGCGTGCTGAGCACCGCGTCGTAGAAGCGCTTCGAGCGCTCGATATCGTTCGATCCGACCATGATATGACTGAACATGCTGTTTTCCCCTTTGGAAACAACATCGATCTTTTGGTAACGTACGTCAAAGCAATAAACCGATAAGTCCGGAATGATATCGGAACATCTTGCTGCGGAGGTGATCCGATAAAATTGTCGACATGACTTCCCAGCAACTGGCGGACTACATCAAGACTAACTGGAGCGCCCAGCCCGCTCTCGCAAAGGGCGACACCGGCCCAAAGCTTGGCATTCGCAGCATCGAAACTACTGATCTGCCTAAAAAAAGACCCGGCTGGTCAACCAAATCCTATCGAGTAATTCAGTCTTCGACGTCTCCGGCCTCGATGGGAGAAAAACACGAGCTTGGCACCGCACACGCCGGGTAAAATGCGCTCATATCATGCCAATGCCAATCGCTGGCTACCGCCTGCCGGCGTGCATAATCTGTCTAGTTAAAGCCGGAAATATGTCGAGCACATCGAAAGTTTTAACGGTCAACCGAACGTCATAAAAGAAACGATTGGCGGCGGGTCAGGCCAGACTGGATACATCGAGTATACTGCGGCGGAATGAATACAGAGTGCGCCTAGGCTCCCAAGACTACTCGGGTGAGTTGCCGGCACCTGACGCTGCCGCCGGCTACTGTCCTTACGACCTTAACGGCACGCTGGTCGAGCGCTTGCTGATCCTCCCCGCCTTCGGGGAGGTGCGCGTTCTTTGCGCGACGGCGGGGCGGTTGTGCGTGTTGCTATCCCCTCCACCGCAAGCGCGGTCCCCTCCCCGACGGCGGGGAGCATCAGGGTGAAGCCGGGCAGGATCAGCGTTGCACCTGCCGTTGTGGCGCGGCAGTATCAGCACCGGGTCAACAGGAGAACACACCGATGGTCATCGCACTGCTCGCCGCCGCCGCGCTCGCGGCGGCACCATATCCTGTGGCGGAGAAGTCGGTCGCGCAGATCGCTGCCGATCTGAGCGGCGGGCGGACGACGTCGGTCGCGGTGGTGCAGGCGTATTTGGCGCGCATCGACGCGATCGACACGCACGGCGTCGCGCTGCGCAGCATCATCGTGGTCAATCCCGGCGTGCTCGCCGAGGCGCGCGCGGCGGATGCGGCGCGCGCGGGCGGGCGGCAGCTCGGGCCGCTCGCCGGGATACCAGTGCTGATCAAGGATAATATTGAGGCGGCAGGCATGCCGACGACGGCGGGGTCGCTGGCGCTGGCGGTGAACGGGAGCGGGCGGGAAGCCCCGATGGTGACGCGGCTGCGGGCGAGCGGCGCGCTAATCCTCGGCAAGACCAACCTGTCGGAGTGGGCGAACATCCGCTCGACGCACTCGATCAGCGGGTGGTCGGGGATCGGTGGACTGGTCAAGAACCCCTATGCGCTCGACCGCAACGCCTGCGGCTCGTCGTCGGGAACCGGAGCGGCGATCGCCGCCAGCCTCGCCGCGGTCGGCGTCGGCACAGAGACCGATGGCTCGGTGACCTGCCCGGCGGCGTTCAACGGGCTGGTCGGGCTGAAGCCCACCGTCGGGCTGGTGTCGCGGACGTATGTCGTGCCGATCTCGCATACGCAGGACACGCCGGGGCCGATGACGCGCAGTGTCGCCGATGCAGCGGTGCTGCTGACCGCGATGGCGGGCAACGACCCCGCCGACCCGGCGACCGCCGATGCCGATAGGCACCGCACTAACTACGCAGCGGCACTGACGGCTGCGACGTTGCGCGGCAAGCGGCTGGGGGTGCTGCGCTATGCGGCGTCGCTCCAGCCGGTCGAGGACAAGCTGTTCGAGGCGACATTGCAGCGGTTGAAGGCAGCGGGGGCGGAGATCGTCGAGATCACCGACTACAAGCCCGACCCAAAGCAAAGCGATTACGAGCAGACAATCCTGCTTACCGAGCTCAAGGTCGACCTGAACGCCTATCTCGCGACGACGCCGGCGACAGTGCGGACGCGCACGCTGGCCGATGTCATCGCCTTTGATAACGCGACGCCGCGGGAGACCGTGCTGTTCGAGCAGGAGCTGTTCGTGCAGGCGCAGGCGACCAAGGGCTACGCTGACCCGGCGTACGTAACCGCGAAGGCGGCTGCGCACCAGCTCGCGGCCGAGCAGGGGATCGACGCGCTGGTGGCGAAATACCGGGTCGATGCTCTGGTCGCGCCGAGCTACGGCCCGGCGTGGCGCACCGACGTGGTCGGCGGCGACCACGACTCGGGCGCGATCGGCAGCATCGCCGCGGTCGCGGGCTATCCGCATCTAACCGTGCCGATGGGGCAGGTCACAGGGCTGCCGGTCGGTTTCTCGTTCGTCGGCCCGGCCTGGAGCGAAGCGTCGCTTCTCCAGCTCGGCAGCGCCTTCGAGACGTTGATCGCCGGGCGCAAGCCGCCGACGTATGTGCCGTCGCTCGAGACGACGCCGACGATAGCGGCGGCGCTGGCTCCGGCGCGCTAGCGGAGTCGCCGTGGCTCCCCTATGGTCGCGGCAACGACGCTTTGGGGAGCGCAGATGGACTTTGACTTTTCGGACGACGCGAAAGAACTGCGGCTGTCCGCGCGTCGCTTGCTGGATGAGCGCGCCGGACCGGCGGCGGCGCGCCGCGCGATGAATGGCGAAGCGTCCTATGACGCGGTGCTGTGGCGCGAGATCGTTGACCTCGGCTGGACCGCGGCGCGGGTTCCCGAGGCGTATGGCGGCGTTGGGATGTCGGCAGAGGCTGCCTGCGTGCTCACCGAGGAGGCCGGGCGCGGCCTCGCCGCGGTGCCTTTGACGTCGGTGCTGGCTGCGACCGAGGCGCTGCTGCTGATGGGCAGCGCGGCGCAGCAGGCGCGCTGGCTGCCGGGCATCGCCGACGGCTCGGTGATCGCAGCGATCGGCTGGGCCGAGGGCGACAGCGCCAGTCCGTTGCAGGCAGTACCGCAGCAGGGTCTGCAGTCCCGCGCGCGCGTCGTCGACGGCAAGCTGACCGGGGTCAAGTTCCCGGTCGCCGACTTGCACGGGGCGCAACTGGCGGTCGTCAGCGCCGCAGGACCCGACGGACCTCAGCTGTACCTCGTCGAGCTCGATGCGCCGGGCGTCACGGTCGAGGCGGTGACGACGCTCGATCTCGTCCGCCGCCACGGCAAGCTCACCGCCGATGCCGTCGCGGTCGAGTCGCTCGGTACGCCGGGCGACGCGCACGACTGGCTCGACCGCGCCGCCGTGCTCGCGGCATTCGAGGCGATCGGCACCGCCAGCGCCGCGATGGAGATGACCGTCGCCTATGCCAAGCAGCGTATCGCCTTCGGGCAGGCGATCGGGCGCTATCAAGGCGTCAAGCACAAGTGCGCCGATATGTATATCAAGCTCGAGCTGGCGCGTGCCCATGCGCTGCACGGGGTTGCCGCGATGGGCAGCGCGGGAGCAACAGGCAACGCCGTCGACCTGCGCCAGGCGGCGAGCGCGGCGCGGGTCGCCAGCCTCGACGCGTTGAGCTTCACCGCCGAGGAAGCGGTGCAACTCCACGGCGGCATCGGCTTCACATGGGAGAGCGACTGCCAGTTCTACTATCGCCGCAACCGCGCGCTGGTCGCAGCGCTCGGCAGCCGTGGCTTTTGGGCCGACCGGCTGGTGCGTAGTCTGGAGCAGCGCAACAGCGCCGCGGCGTAGTACCAGCTCTCGCCCGCCATAACGGGAGAGGGCTGGTGATGAGCTTGCCCCTGTTATTTCTTCTTCGGGTCGGTCGCAAAAGAGCGCGGCACCGCAGCAACTTGCTGTTCAGCGCGCATTAGCTAAATAGCTGCATAATGGCCGCAACAGTTCACCAGCTTAGCCCGCGCGACGACCCTCGTGGCGCTTCGCGTAACGAGGCGCCGTCGCTTAACCCGATGTTGGTGCTGGTCGGCGGTGCGTTGAACGCGGTCAACCAGGTCATCCTCGACCGCATGGTGTCGCCGGTTGCGCTGATTCCCGAGCTTGCCGGGCATTTGATCGCTGGCGGCGGCAAGCGGCTCCGCCCGATGCTGACGCTGGCGTGCGCGCAGCTGCTCGACTACAGCGGTACCCGGCATCACAAGCTCGCCGCCTCGGTCGAGTTCATCCATACTGCGACGCTGCTCCACGACGACGTCGTCGACGGGTCGGACCTGCGCCGCGGCAAGTCGACTGCGAACACCATCTGGGGTAATCCGGCGAGCGTGCTGGTCGGCGATTTCCTGTTCAGCCGCAGCTTCGAGCTGATGGTCGAGGACGGCAGCTTGCGGGTGCTCAAGATTCTCAGCCATGCGTCCGCCGTCATCGCCGAGGGCGAGGTCGCGCAGCTGACGGCACAGCGCAACGTCGACACCAGTGAAGATCGCTATCTGGAGATCATCACCGCTAAGACCGCGGTGCTGTTCGCCGCCGCCTGCCAGATCGCTGCGGTGGTAGCCGAGCGCTCGGGCGCGGTCGAGACGGCGCTCGAAAGCTATGGCCGCAATCTCGGTATCGCGTTCCAGCTCGTCGATGACGCCATCGACTACAGCTCCGACGCCGCGACGATGGGTAAGGCTGCCGGCGACGACTTCCGCGACGGCAAGGTGACGCTGCCGGTGATCCTCGCTTATGCACGCGGCGACGACGAGGAGCGCGAATTTTGGCGCGCCGCGATGCTCGGGCGGGCGGCGGGTGAGCCGGAGCTGGCGCGCGCCAAGACGCTGCTGACCGGCTGCAACGCGGTCGAAGACACGCTTGCCCGCGCCCGCCATTATGCGGCGCGCGCCGTCGATGCACTGGCGAACTTTCCCAACGGCGCGGCGCGTGCGGCGCTGATCGAGACGGCTGAGTTCGCCGTGTCGCGGGCGTATTAGGATGCGTGCGGGGCATGGCACAGCGACCGGCGCTTCCGGTACGGTCGCTCGGCTGCTTGACCCTGTCATCGGCTTCGCGCATCGGGTCGCTGGATGAAGGCCCGTATCTTCCAGCGCCCGAAAAGCTCGATGTCGTCGGGGCGCGCGCGTGTCGGTGTCTGGCTGCTCGAATACGAGCCGGTCGAGAAGAAGCGCCTCGATCCGCTGACTGGCTGGTCGGGCTCGGGCGACACCCAAGGTCAGGTCCAGCTGAGCTTTGCCGACCAGGCCGGCGCGATCGCTTATGCCGAGGCGCACGGGCTTCAGTACGAGCTCAAGCCGCTCGGCGCACATACCCTCAAGCTGCAGGCCTACGCCGACAACTTCAGATGAAGCTCGGCCCGCTCCCTGCGCCCGTAGCTCAGCTGGATAGAGCACGGGACTTCTAATCCTGAGGTCGCTGGTTCGAACCCAGCCGGGCGCACCACTTCAAAACACCGGCTTATACCAAGTCCCTTGGAGGCTGGCTCAACGCGAGGGATACCCAAAGCGGCGATGATCTGATTCAACATCGCGGGCTGTGGGGGGTATGCGATGGCATCAGCGGTTGTGCTGAGGGATGATTTCGACGGGGCTGGTCTTCGAAGGCTGGCGCGTTTGAGCG
>JAYTHJ010000376.1:0-2294 GCA_043732725.1 Sphingomonadaceae bacterium
AGCCCAGCCGTGAGTTCGGCGAGCGCGAGGCGGAACCCCCGCGCGGTCCGCAGACCCGCGGCGGTCAGGACCAGCCCGCGCCCGCGCCGCTCGACGAGGCTCCTCCCGAGCGCAAGCGAAAGGTCGCGAACGGCACGGTGGAGCGACGGCTGCGCCAGCCCCGTCGCCCCGCTGGCGCTGACGTAGCTCCCCCCCCGCGCCACCGCGACGAACGCGGTCAGCTGCGCCATCGTCACCCGCCGGCTCGCGACCTGCCCCAGCGCCGCTTCGACCCGCGGCAGGAAGCCGAGCGCCGCCGGCGTCGCCGCCATGCCCGAGGAATGACGGTCGAACAGGGCGACGCTGAGCTGCGCTTCGAGACGGCCAAGTCCTTGGGTTATCGCGGGTTGAGTCAGGTTCGCCGCAGCCGCCGCCGCGCTGACACTGCCGAGGCGTACGATCGCCGCGAACGCCTCGAGGTGCCGAAGATTGAGCCGACCAGGTTCCACGGCAAACGATTAGCATGAACTTATGCGCATGGCGCAACTGTGACTGGCGGCGGCGGCGGCGACGGCGGCACGGAGGGCATCCACCGCGGAGTCTGCCCATGACCGGCATCGTCAAACGCCATATCGACCGTGCCGACCCCACCGTGATCGACCTGCTGGCCGCGTGCGGCGTCGCCACGGTCCACGAGGCGCAGGGCCGGACCGGCCTGCTCGGCAGCCGCCTTCGCCCGATCTACACCGGCGCCCGCATTGCCGGATCGGCGGTAACGATCAGTGCGCCACCGGGCGACAACTGGATGCTCCACGTCGCGATCGAGCTCGTCCAGCCCGGCGACATCATCGTGCTCGCCCCGACCAGCCCGTGCGAGGACGGCTATTTCGGCGACCTGCTGGCGACCTCGGCGATGGCGCGCGGCTGCCGCGGGCTCGTGATCGACGCAGGCGTCCGCGACGTCCGCGATCTGGCCGAGATGGGCTTTCCGGTCTGGTCGAAGGCGGTGTTTGCGCAGGGCACGATCAAGGCCAGCCTCGGTTCGGTAAACATTCCCGTCGTCTGCGCGGGAGCGTCGATCGAACCGGGCGACATCATCGTCGCCGACGACGACGGGGTATGCGTTGTCCCGAGGGCGGGCGCCGCCGCCGTTCTCGCCGCAGCGCAGAAGCGCGAAGCGAACGAGAGCGACAAGCGCGCGCGGCTCGCGGCGGGCGAACTCGGCCTCGACATGTACGACATGCGAGGCAAGCTGGCGGCGCTGGGCCTGACCTATGTCTGACGGCGTGCCTTGCATGTGGCTGCGCGGGGGCACGTCGAAGGGCGGCTTCTTCATCGCGAGCGACCTGCCCGCCGACACCGCCGCACGCGACGCGTTCCTGCTCCGCGTCATGGGGTCGCCCGACCCGCGCCAGATCGACGGCATGGGCGGGGCCGACCCGCTGACGAGCAAGGTCGCGGTGGTATCACGCTCCCACCGGCCCGGTGTCGACGTCGACTATCTGTTCCTGCAGGTGTTCGTCGACAAGCCCGTCGTCACCGATGCGCAGAACTGCGGCAATATCCTCGCCGGCGTAGGGCCGTTCGCGATCGAACGCGGGCTCGTCGCCGCCGGAGCCGCGACGACGCGCGTCGCGATCTTCATGGTCAACACCGGCCAAGTCGCGGTCGCGACGGTCGCGACCCCCGGCGGGGTCGTGACCTATGCCGGCGACGCGCGGATCGACGGCGTACCCGGGACCGCCGCGCCGGTACCGCTCGAATTCACCGATACCGCCGGGTCGAGCTGCGGCGCGCTGCTGCCGACAGGCAACGCGGTCGACACGATCGAGGGCGTCGCGTGCACGCTTATCGACAACGGCATGCCATGCGTTGTCATCGCTGCCGCCGACGTCGGCGCAAGTGGCTTCGAGAGCCGCGAGGCGCTCGACGCCGCCAATGTGGTCAAGACGCGGATCGAGGCGATCCGGCTGATTGCCGGGCCGCTGATGAACCTGGGCGACGTCACCGACAAATCGGTGCCGAAGATGATGCTCGTCGCCCCGCCGCGCGACGGCGGCGCGGTGACCGTGCGGAGCTTCATCCCGAAGCGAGCGCACGCCTCGATCGGCGTCCTTGGTGCGGTCAGCGTCGCCACCGCGTGTCTGATCCCCGGCACGCCAGCCGCCGCCGTCGCGGTCGTCCCCGCCGGCACGCGCAAAACGCTGTCGGTCGAACACCCGAGTGGCGAGACGAGTTGCGTGCTCGAGACCGACGGCACGGGCGCGGTCGTGAGCGCCGGCGTGCTTCGCACCGCGCGCAAGTTGATGGATGGA
>JAYTHJ010000377.1:0-7832 GCA_043732725.1 Sphingomonadaceae bacterium
ACGTCAATCCGTAGGGGCGCCGTGGCTATACGGGTTATCAGCGTCATGAGCACCAGCATGATCGCCTCGCCGATCAAGACGACGATGTCCATGTTCGGCTCGAGGACGAGCATATTCAAGCGCACGTCGAAGGTGTTGACCCTTGGGAGGACGGCCAGCTCCACCGGTATTTGCGAGATCAGCGCGAAGAAGCCCATGATCAGATTGGCCAGCAGCATGAGTATCAGCACCGGCTCGAGGAGTGGCGTAAACGGCAATACAACTCTAACTACGGTTATCATAACTATTGATGCAGTTTCACCGGATGCCGGTCGGTCTTAGTGAAGCCGGACGGCAGTTCCTCTTCTTCGCGGAAGGATTACGACGTGCCGTTCAAGCGCAGCATTGTCTTCCCCATAATTGCCGTTGCAGCGCTCGCTGGCGGCACCGTACAAGCGCATCCGCGTCTGCTTGAGACATCGCCGCGCGCCAACAGCGGGGTTGCTGGGACGAAACTAGTGTCGCTGACTTTTAGCGAGCGGCTGTTGGCATCGATGAGCGGCGGCGACATTCTGCTGACCGGGCGTCCGGGCGTACCGAATCAGCCTCCGATGAAAGTCTCCGGGTTCAAGCCTTCGATTGTCGCGAACGGTAAGACGTTGCAGTTGGTCAGCGCGCGTTCGCTCGCCAAGGGCAGCTACCAGGTCGAGTGGCATGTGGTTGCCACCGACACGCACCGGGTCGCGGGCGTGTTCGCGTTTCAGGTGAAGTAAAAGGTGGACCTAGCCGCAGCGCAGATCGCGGTCAGGTTTGCCCTTTATCTGGACTTGATGCTGGTCTTCGGCTTCCCGCTGTTCTCGCTATACACTTGGCGTGGAGGACAGCAGCAGGGAGACGGTGAGGCAATTTCCGCAGGAACTCTGTTCGCACTGTTGTTGTCGGGCGCAGCGCTATCGGTGGTTGGTATGCTGATCCTCGCCGCCGCAATGAGCGACGTTGCCATATTCCAGCTCAACCGCGACACGCTCTACGCGTTGCTTGACGGCACCGCGATTGGCACCGCCGGCAAAATCCGTATTGCCGCCCTCGTCGTTGCATTGCCGATCAGCGTCTGGCCAACAATGAGGCCACGTGTCCGGTGGGCGATACAGTCATGCTTGGGTGCCGTGGCGCTCGGCTCGCTCGCCTGGACGGGCCATGGTGCAGCGGACGAAGGCCTCGGCGGCGTGGGGCATCTGGCCGCCGACATCGTCCACTTGCTCGCTGCCGGTATTTGGCTCGGAGCTTTGGTCGGGCTCCTCGGTCTTGTCCTGCGAACCCTTGTGGAAAGCAGCGACCGGCAGGCGCGCGTCGTACTCGCGCATCGAGCGTTAGCCGGATTTTCCAGTGTCGGTGCGGTCTCCGTCGGGCTGATCATCCTCACTGGCCTCGTCAACAGCTGGTTCCTGGTTGGCGTCGGAAATGTCGCGTCGCTGGCGGTGTCCGACTATGGTCGTCTGCTCCTCCTCAAGCTTTTGGTGTTCGCCGGGATGATCGGTCTCGCGGGCTTGAATCGGTTCAAATTGACGCCGGCGATCAGCAAGACGCTCGGTGAAGCGAGCGCCGCCAAGGCGATGCGGTCGATCGGGCGAAGCGTTGCTCTCGAAGCAAGCCTTGCACTGGCCGTCCTTGCATTGGTCGCCTGGCTGGGCACTCTTGCACCGCCATCGTCGGCTTAGCCCGCGGCTAATGAGGCCGCCTTCAGAGGAAGATGGCCAAGTAAACAGCCGTAGCTTTCACTTGATAGCTGCCGGTAGTCCCTGAGAACCAGATCGCCTACTGTGGTCCTCCCGGCGACAGCAAGTCGACCGGGCCGCCCGGCTCCCTAACCGGCGGCTTAGCCGGACGCGCCGGTGGCCGCAGCGGGCGGCGAGTCTCCGGCCCTGGCACTATCGGCGACGTGGCCGGCGGTAGGCCCGCCGGCGTCTTGTTCGCGGGCGGCCCCGCACGCGGAGAACCCGGCAGCAGCGCGGCATCCGGCTCGGTCACCGCCTCAGCCTTCGCCAGATCGGCCGCGGTCACTGGCGGCGCGATCGCCGGGTCATTGGCTTGCCTCCGCCGCAGCAGCAGACCGCCACCCGACGGGGCTAGCCGCAGACCCTTCTGGTCAAGCTGATAGGCGAGCATATCGAAGCTGTCGGTGTGGCGGATGACAATGTGCGAGGTGCCGCCGAGCGACAGGCTGGTCAGCGACACGCCCGCGACCGTCGGGGTGCCCTTGAGCAGCGCTTCGAACTCGTTCCAGCTGCGCGCGCTAGGAGTGGCGACGTCGGCGTCGGTGCCGCCGCTGGGGGCCGCTTCGGTCATCGTGCCGATATCGCTGCCGATCGCGCCGAGCGGCTCCAGCGCCAGAGTCAGGTCGGGTTCGCTGCGCAGGCGGCCGTCGCGAAGCGCCTCGGCATAGATCGCGTCGGTGCGGCGGACGCCCTCGTCGAACATCGCGTTCAGTCCGTCGCCGCCAACCGAGCGCAGTCCGAAGCGCCCGAGTTCGGTAGCATCGGGGCCATGCCGCGCGATGAACGTCGCGCTGACCGGGCCGCCTGGATAATCGTGATCGAGCTTGACCTCGGCGATCAGCACGTCGGCGGCCTTGAAGCGACTGAGGATGTTACGCCATAATGGCCGGTCGTCGCGGTGCGGCTGATAGCCGGTGAGCAGGACGTTATCGGCGGGGGTGCCCTGCGCTTCGATATAGTCGATCGGGGTGACGGCATCGCGGAAGCGTTGCCACGCCGCGAGCCACGGCGTTTTTGCCTGATAAATGACGCGGACGCCGCCGTCGATCAGCACCGGCAGCAGCAGCATCGGCGGCGACCGCGTCGCGCCAGTCCCGGTGGTCAGATAGCTGCTCGCCCGGCCGCGGTCGAAGACGACGCCGAGCTTGGCGATGTAGCGCGTCGTCGAAAAGTGCTCGCCCTGGATCTCGAATCCCGCGACCATGCCGTCGATGGTGCTGTCGGCGAGCTGCGGTGCGGCCCCGGCCGGCTGCCCGCTCAACCGCGCCCACAGCAGCGGCCATGCCTGCCGCTCGGCGGTGCGGTACGCCTCCATGCGCGCCTCGTTGGTCGTCTTGGCGGTGACGTCGACGGCGATGCCGCCGACCGCATAGGCGCCGCTGCTGTCCTGCGCCTGGGCCGGGGCAAGCGTGACGAGTGCCACCAGCGCCGATAGCAACCTAACCAGTCTGTACAAACCTGCGGGTCCCGAATAGTCGAACGTCCTTATCGGGGTTCGGGGGTCGAAATCCAAGGCCGATGTCGCTACGGTGGACCGATGATTGAACAAGCCCCGCTCAGCGATGCCCCGCTGACCCCGACGCCGCTGACTTACGCCGATGCCGGCGTCTCGATCGCTGCAGGGAATGCGCTGGTGCGGATCATCGCGCCGCTCGCCCGCGCCACCGCGCGGCCGGGCGCGAGCGCCGAACTCGGCGGCTTCGGCGGCTTCTTCGACCTGAAAGCGGCGGGCTACAGCGACCCGCTGCTGGTCGCGGCGAACGACGGCGTCGGGACGAAGCTGAAGCTCGCGATCGAGCTGAACGCCCATGACACCGTTGGCATTGATCTGGTCGCGATGTGCGTTAACGATGTGATTGTGCAGGGGGCCGAGCCGCTGTTTTTTCTCGACTATTTCGCCACCGGCATGCTCGACACCGGCGTCGCGGCAGCGGTCGTCGCGGGCGTCGCTGATGGTTGCCGGATCGCCGGCTGTGCGTTGATCGGCGGCGAGACCGCCGAGATGCCCGGCATGTACGCGACCGGCGACTATGACCTTGCGGGCTTCGCGGTCGGCGCGGTCGAGCGCGGGCGGCAGCTTACCGGCGGGCGCGTCGAGCCCGGCGACGTGCTGCTCGGGCTGGCCTCGTCGGGGGCGCATTCGAACGGCTATTCGCTGATCCGGCGCATCGTCGCCGACCGCGGCCACCGCCTCGACCGGCCAGCGCCGTTCGACATCGAAGTTCTGCTTGGGCAAGCGCTGCTCGAACCGACGCGCATTTACGTCCGCAGTCTGCTGCCGCTGCTGCGCGCCGGACGGCTTCACGCGCTGGCGCATATTACCGGCGGCGGGCTGCTCGAGAACGTGCCGCGGGTGCTGCCCGTGGGCAGTCATGCGCGAATCGATGCCGGGGCATGGCCGCAATCGCCGCTGTTCGGCTGGCTACAGGCGCAGGGGCGGATCGAGCCGGGCGAACTGGCGCGGACGTTCAACTGCGGCATCGGCATGGTGCTGGTCGTTACCGCCGACCAGGCCGCCGGGGTCGCCGCCGACCTCGAAGCGGCGGGTGAGACGGTGTTTGCGATCGGCGCGGTCGAGGCGGGGACCAAGGGTTGCACGGTGTACGGCGCGGACGAGGTGTGGAACAGCCGCGCGGCGTGGGCCGTCACGCACGATGGCTGACACCTCTGGTGGACGTGCGCGCGTCGCCGTACTAATCTCGGGGCGCGGCTCAAATATGGCGGCACTGCTGTATGCGTCGCGCGCCGCCGACTGCCCGTACGAGATCGTGCTGGTGGCAACGAACGAGCCCGCCGCGCCGGGGCTGGCGCTGGCGGCGGGCGAAGGTATCGCGACGTTCGCTCGGTCGCACCACGGGCTGGCACGGGCCGCGTTCGACGCGCGAATCGATACCGAGCTGGAGCGCGCCGGGGTGAGCCACGTCGCGCTGGCGGGCTATATGCGGCTGCTGTCGCCAGACTTCGTATCGCGCTGGGCGGGGCGGATGATCAACATCCATCCGTCGTTGCTGCCCGCGCACAAGGGACTGCATGTGCATGAAGCGGTGCTGGCGGCGGGCGAGACCGTCAGCGGCTGCACCGTGCATCTCGTTACGCCTGAGCTCGACGATGGCCCGGTGCTGGGCCAGACGCGGGTCGCGGTGTTGCCAAGCGACACCCCCGCGACGCTCGCCGAGCGGGTCAACTACGCCGAATACCAGCTGTATCCGCGGGTGCTGGCCGCGCTGGTACGCGCCTAACCGGTGATTTCGGACTGCGCGAAGAAAAAGGCGATCTCGGTCGCGGCATTCTCAAGGCTATCCGAGCCGTGGACCGAGTTCGCCTCGATGCTTTCAGCGTGGACTTTGCGGATCGTGCCGTCGGCGGCGTTGGCGGGATTGGTCGCGCCCATGATATCGCGGTGGCGGAGCACGGCGTTGTCGCCTTCGAGCACCTGCAGCACCACCGGCCCCGAGATCATGAACACCACCAGCTCGCCGAAGAAGCCGCGCTCGCGGTGGACGGCGTAGAAGCCCTCGGCCTGCGCCTTGGTGAGCTGAACGCGCTTCTGCGCGACGATACGCAGCCCGGCACCCTCGATGATAGCGTTGATCGCGCCGGTCAGGTTGCGCCGCGTCGCGTCAGGCTTGAGGATCGAGAAGGTGCGTTCGGTGGCCATGATAACTCCAAGTGGGACAGCGCTGCGGGGCGCGGTTGCCTTACGGGGGCGAGTCGCTAATGGCAAGCTGGGGCTCGGCGGCGCGCCGAGGTCACATTAACGTTGAGGTGGCTCAAGCCTCAGGCGGCCTGCTCCCAGCGTCCCGCCTCGTTCTCCCGCCAGTAGCTCGCGGTCGGGCCGTCCTTCGACTTCAACCGCCGCCACTCGGCCCGCGCCGCGCCGAGCGCCGCCGAATCGTCGCCGTCGAACAGGTAGAGCAGCCGGTCGAAATCGGCCGGAGTGTTGGGCATCACCCCGTCGACGATGGCGAGCACCGTTGCGTCGTTGGCGGGCAGCGCTTGGCTCGCCGTCAGCAGCACCGGTTGCTGCGCCGCATGCTCGCCGTCGACGGCATGCGGGAGGAAGCTGGCGGGGTCGTAGGTCCAGAGCGCCTCGTCGAGCCGCTTGAGTAGCGCTGCATCGGCCGCGCGCACCGCAACCCGATGCCCCGCCGCCAGCGCCTTTTCGAGAAGACGCGGCAGCACGACGTCGAGCGGCTTGGCGAGCTGGTAGAAAGCGACGTCGGTCACCCCTCGAAATTATCCGCCACGAAGCGGTCGAGCAGGCGCACGCCGTAGCCGGTCGCGCCCTTGTCCCACAACGCGCCGGGCTTCGATGCCCAGACCATGCCGGCGATGTCGAGGTGCGCCCACTTCACCCCGGGCTTGATGAAGCGCTGGAGGAACTGCGCCGCCGAGATTGAGCCGGCTTCGCGCGGACCGACGTTCTTGATGTCGGCGATCGGGCTGTCGATCAGCCGGTCATAAGCCTCGCCGAGCGGGAAGCGCCACAGCTTGTCGCCCACCGCCAGTCCGGCGCTGAGCAGCTGCGCCGCCAGCCCGTCGTCGTTGGCGAACAGCCCGCCGTATTCGTGACCGAGCGCGACGATCATCGCGCCGGTCAGGGTGGCCAGGTCGACGATGACCGCGGGAGCGAACTGCTCCTGCGCCCACCACAGCGCGTCGCACAGCACCAACCGCCCTTCAGCGTCAGTGTTGATGACCTCGATCGTCTGGCCCGACATGCTGGTGACAACGTCACCGGGACGCTGCGCCTTGCCGTCGGGCATGTTCTCGACCAGCCCGCAGACGCCGATGACGTGCGCCGCCGACTTGCGCCCGGCGATGGCGAGCATCGCGCCGGTGACCGCGCCCGCGCCGCCCATGTCCCACTTCATGTCTTCCATGCCGGCGGGCGGCTTCAGTGAGATCCCGCCGGTGTCGAAGGTAACGCCTTTGCCGACCAGCACGACCGGCTGGCGCGCCGCGTCGCCCGAACCATTCCAGCGCATGACCAGCATCCGCGCCGGGCTCTCCGAGCCTAACGACACGCCAAGCAGCGCGCCCATGCCGAGCGCTTCCATCTCGGGCTCGCCGAGTACCTCGATGATCACTCCGGCGGCAGCCAGCGCCCGGGCGCGCTCGACGAAGCTTTCGGGATAGATGATGTTCGCGGGCTCGCTGACCAGATCGCGCGTCAGCGCGACTCCGTCGGCGATCGCTGCGAGCCGGGCATGCGCCGCCTCGGCCCCCTCGGGCGCATTGGCGATGGTTAGCTGCTCCAGCGTCGGTAGCTGCTTCGGCTTTAATTTGGTGTGGTATTTGTCGAAGCGGTAGCTGCGCAGCACCGCCCCGTGCGCGAAGTGCACCGCCGCCTCGGCGAGCAGCAGCGCCCCGGCCGGGAGCATCGCGGCAATATCGTTGAAGTCGACCGTCACCGCGGTCTCGCCGCTGGTCAACAACCGCGCCGCGACCGCGCCGCCGACGCGCTCGAATACGCCGGCATCGGCCTTCGCCGGATCGCCGAGCCCGGCCACGAGGAGCCGCGAGGCAGTACTGCCATGCGGCGCGAGCAGCTCGACCAGCGCCGCCGCCTCGCCATCGAAGCGCGCCGCGGTCAGTGCGCGGGCCAGCTGCCCGCCGGTGGCGGTATCGAGCGCAGTGGCAGCGCTGCCGAGCGCACCGTCCTTGCCGGCGAAGACGACGATGGCATGCGCGTCGGCACCGGGTGCAGCGGTAGTGTAGGCGATACGCATGACGGCGGGATCCTTGGGCGGGATGAGCGAGCAGGTGTGCGAGCGGGATGCAGCGGACTGGCTCGATCGTCTACAACTAATCATGAATCACGCGAAAGCGCCGCGGCTGGCGCTGGATTTTGGTGCAGTCCGCTTGCAATTTCGGCCTGATCGGCTTCGCTAAACGACAGGGCAGCTTGCGACCCGGAGACGGTCGTCGGTATTCGCCATTCACTGTCTTGAACCAAACGTAAATATTGATGTTGGATAGCCAAACATTGAATGTCGGCAGATGCGAAGATCATGCGCTGTCCGTCTTTCGATTAGACTTATCGCAATGCTAAGCGTAATAGGTTGCGCCGATAAA
>JAYTHJ010000378.1:0-2292 GCA_043732725.1 Sphingomonadaceae bacterium
TCGATCATATAGGCGTACGGCGCCGGCGTGGTGAACGTCGGCATCGTCGGCGCTTCGGCCGCGAGCGGGGCCGACAGCAAGGCGGTCGAAAGCAGTGCCGTCGAGAGCAGCGACAGGGCGGTCGGTAATCGCATGAAATCTCCGAAGTTCAACGGGCGGGCGTGGTCGTGGCGGGCGTGGTCGTAGCAGCTGCGACGATCTGCGCAGCGGTGTAGCCCGCGGCTTGCACCTGCGCCAGTATCGGCGTGGCCTCGGCGCGTGATTGATACGGGCCGAGCCGGACGCGCCACAGTCCCGCCGAGGCGCGCTCGATGACGGTACTGCCGAACGGCTTAAGGTAGCCGCTCAGCCACGCGGCACGGCCTTGATCGGAAAGCGCCGCGACCTGGACAAACAGCTTACCGGATCGGGACGCGACGACGGCGATACTCGGGCGCACCGCGGTCGTGGTGACCGCTTCTGGCGTTGGCGCTGGCATCGGCGCTGGCGCCGGCGTAGCTAAGGCCACGGCAACGATCGCCGCCGGCGGCGGCGGCGGGGCGAGTGCGGCGATGGTAACCGCATCGGGATAGACCCGGCGGACCCGGACCTTAGCGGTCCCTGGCCGGTCAATTCCGAGCAGCTGCGCGCTGCGTCGCGACAGATCGATCAACCGCGTGCCGACGAACGGTCCGCGGTCGTTGACCCGCACGACCAATTGACGGCCGTTCTCGAGATTGCTGACCTCGACGTAGCACGGCAGCGGCAATGTCTTATGCGCCGCGGTCAGCCCGTCTTGATCGTAGGGTTCGCCGTTGGCGGTTGACAGCCCGTGGAAGCCGGGGCCGTACCACGAGGCGACGCCGGTGGTATCGTAGCCGCGGTCGTCACTCGGGTAATACCACTGCCCGAGCACCTGATAGGGCTGGCCGATCTTGACCGACGTCCTCGGCGCAGTGGCGCGCGGCGCGGTCATCGACACTGCTTTCGCCGGCTTGACGTCATGCGTGGTGGTGCAACCGCCCAGGAGCAACGCAGCGGCAATCGAGATCGCGCCGATCGCCCCCTCCCTGCTCGTCACTCGCCGCGCTCCAGCGCATCGCCGAGCACCGCCACCGACAGCGCATAGAAATTCGAACAGTTGTAATCGAGCAAGGCGCGGTAATTACCGAAAGTTAGATAGGCGGCGGCGCCCGGCCCATCCGGTTCAACCAGCGTCGCCTGCATCGTCTCATCCACCGGCCACGCCGCGCCTGCGACCGGGGTCACTCCGAGTGCGCGCCAAGCTGCGAGGCTGAGCCAGCGGCTGTGCTTCTGCATCGGGCGGGTGCACGTCGGTGGTACGACCGGGTTACGCACCCCCTCGCGGTCGAGCGTTGCGGGCACCGTCACTCGCATGCCCCAACGCTGGCCGCGCACCCAGCCGGCATCGCGCAGATATGCCGCGATCGATGCGGCGACATCGGCGCGCGAGGTCCAGATGTCGGTGCGACCGTCGCCGTCGCCGTCGGCGGCGTGCGCGGCGAACGCGCTGGGCAGGAACTGCGGCTGCCCCATCGCGCCCGCCCAGCTGCCCTTGAGTTGCGCTCGCGTGGCGCGACCATCGGCGACGATGCGGATCGCGGCTTCAAGTTCGCGGGTGAACAGCGCCCGCCGCCGTCCGTCATAAGCGAGGCTCGCCAGTGCGCGCGGCACGTCGAAGCTGCCGGTGACCGCGCCATAGTTCGACTCCATGCCCCAGATCCCGAGGATAATGCCTACGGGGACCCCGTTCCTCGCGCTGATTGCGGCCAGCGTCGGCGTCATGCCGGCGGCAACGGCGCGCCCGCGCGCGATCTGCGCGGCAGTCAGATGCTTGTCGAGATAGGTGCTGAATACCGACGGCTGCCACGCGCTGTCGTCGGGCTGCGCGCGGTCGAGTTCGACGACGCGCGGCTCGTAGTGGAGGCCGGCAGTGACGGCGTCGACCGCGCTCGCGGGCAAGCCGTCGGCGACGGCCTGACGCCGGAACCCGGCGAGCCAGTCGGCGAACCCCGCTTCGCTATTGGCTCCCGCCAGCGTTGCAGCTGGCGCAACCCGATCCGCTGCCACGCCCGTCGGCGCGGCGGCCACGACTGGCGTCACCGGTGCGGACGGGGCCAGTACCGGCGCGAGCTGCGTCGAAGCAGCAGCAGCGGCGAACAGCAAGGCCATGAGTGCGGTAGTCGACGTCACGCCACGATGAATGCCACAGCAGCGCTGCGACTGCCACGGCAAAGCCGCAGCGGCCACGGTAAAGCCGCACTTGCCGCGCCAAAAGCTTGCGCCGTGCGC
>JAYTHJ010000379.1:0-2291 GCA_043732725.1 Sphingomonadaceae bacterium
GAGACCGTAGCGCGTTGCCCGCTGAGCGACACCAGGATTAATGGCCAGTGCCGCCTTACGGTCCGCTGCTGCGGCATCTGCCTTGCCCGCACGCGCCAAAGCAATGCCTCGCAGATACAGCGTCCACGCATTGCGCGGGGCCATCGCGATCGCCGCGTCGTAGTCGGCAAGCGCCCGGTCGAGCTTGCCCAGCCGCAGTTGGACCAGCGCTCGGCTATCGAAAACGGCAGCGCTGCCGGGTCGTAGCCGCAGTGCTGTATTGCAGTCGGACAGCGCGCGGTCGAGCTCGCGGTTGAGCAACGCCCGCGCCCAGCATCGACCGTTGAACGCGGTCGCCCGGTTGACGTCGTCGCCGTGCATCCTCAGCCACGCGTCGAGGTTGGCGATCGCCGATTCGGGATTGTCGAGATTATCGAACAGGCCGGCGAGCTGAAGCCGGCGGTCGGAGCCGGGCGGCAGGCGGGCGTCGGCTACCGCCGCATCTTCCGCCGCACCCGCCGGATCGCGGCTCATGAGGCGGAGCCGGGCACGCGTCAGCCGAACGTCGGCGTTATCCGGCATCAGCGTTGCGACGTGGTCGAGATCGGCGGCGGCCAGCAGCGGCTGGCCATTGGCCAGCCTTCCCTGGGCGCGGAGAAAGACATAGCGCCCCTCGTTAGGTGCCATTGCCACCGCCCTGTCGAGGTCAGCGAGTCCCTCGGCGAATTTGCGGTTGGACAGTAGGACCGTGCTCCGGCGGCTGAAGCCCTCGGCGTCGGTCGGCTCAGCGGTTTTATCGGTCAGGTCGAGCTTCTCGCCGGTTGCAGTCTTCGCCCCTGTCGGCGTCAGCCCAAACACCGTCCCACCCTCGTAGGTCATGTACAGCATGTGCGTCGCGTTCGATACGAAGATGCGGTGCGTCAGGAAGAAGTCAAACCCGATCAGCATGTCGGCGTCGATCGTCAAGTCGGCGATGCGGAACTTGGGATGCGGGACAACTTCCCCGCCGAGGTCAATTTTGTCGAACGGAGCGAGCCAGGTCGCGACCTGTTTCGAGCCGAGCCCGCTGCCGGTGCCGATCGCGACCACGCCCGGACTCGTCGGGGTGACACCGGCACGCTTCGCCGCCGCCAATGTCATGACCGAAGTCTGCGCACCGGAGTCGAAAACCGAGCGCAGCTTAACGCCATTGACCACCACGGTGCCGGTCGTGTGCGGCTTCCATGGGCCGCCATCGCCGCGTTCAAGCGGGATCGCGGAAAAGGGCTTACCCTCCGCCCAATAGGCGAGGGCGGTGTTGCTGCAACCCTCACTCCGCATCAGCCGGACCGCGCTGTGCGGCAGGTCATACTCGACGTCGCCGAGTCCGAGGATGTTCTGGCCGAGCAGTCCCGCCGTGCCGGTATCGCTGCCGCCTACGATGAAGGTGGTCTTGTCCAAGGGGATGCCTGCGAGCGCGAACGATTTGGCGGTAGCGACGTCGGCAGAGGCGGTGCCGTTGATCCCGCGCAGGCGGAACGAGGCAGGTGCCGGCGCGCTCGACAGGCCAAACTCGGCCGCCGAGGCGCGCGAGAGCGTGCTGTAGAACGCACCGCTGTCGACGATGAAGCGGGCGTCATGGGTGCCGAATTTGGCGTCGACAATTGCGCGGCGCCCGAGCAGCGTGACCGGCAGCTCGGCGAGCTTGCTGACCTTGCAGGCGGCCAGCGCCGCGTCCGCCGTCAATGCCAATGCCAATGCCAATGCCAATGCGAGCAGGCTCCGCCGCGCCAACGCCGGCTTACGCATACTCTTGTGCCCTTCGTTTTACCATGCCCCGGGAGCCTTGTGGTCGATGGCGTGTGGATCGGCGTCCAAGGCGGGACCGCACCCGTTTCGCCCGCAAGTGGTTGGCACGAAACAGCTATCGCAGATCGGTTGGGGGCTCAGCTCGGCGCCGAACTCGACCACCCTTGCCGCTTTTGGCACTATTTTTGGCACTGTCAGACGAATGTGGCACGCTGTGGCCAGCAATGGAAGCCGACGCGGATGAGCCGCAAATCCAGAGCTAAGCCGCAGAGCCCGTTTCGCTAATTCAACAGCTCGCCGGAAGTGATCCGGCTGGTGGTGATGATGTACGTCAAATATCCGCTGTCGCTGAGGAACGTCGAGGATCTGCTGGCCGAACGCGGGATCGACATCTGCCATGAGACGGTGCGTTTCTGGTGGAACCGCTTCGGGCCGATGTTCGCTGCTGAAATCCGACGGAAGCGCGTTGACCGCCTGCGGGCCCATACCCATTGGCGCTGGCACCTCGATGAGGTGTTCGTGAA
>JAYTHJ010000380.1:0-2276 GCA_043732725.1 Sphingomonadaceae bacterium
ACCGGCAACCACGCGGCGGCGACGGCGGGATCAAATGACATGTCCAGCGGCGCACTGGCGAAGCGGATGAAATACCAAGACGAATTGACGAAGGTGTCGAGCGTGTCGGTCTCGCGTCGCGCCGGTCCACGGCAGTTCGGACAGGCGACGTCGGCCCAGGTCGGGTGCCGGTCGAGCGGGTTGCCGGGCTGGTCGAAGCTGACGTCGTCGGGAAGCACGACCGGCAGGTCGGCGCGCGGCACCGGTAATGCGCCGCAGAACGCGCAATGGATAACCGGGATCGGCGTGCCCCAATAGCGCTGCCGCGAGACGCCCCAATCGCGCAGGCGCCAGACGGTGGTGCAGTCGCCCCAGCCCTCGGCCTCGGCGCGCGCGATGACGGCGCGCTTGCCGGCTTCGATGTCGAGTCCGTCGAGCCAGCGCGAGTTCACCAGCACGCCGGGGCCGGTGTAGGCCTCCTCATCGATCGGGCCGGGTGCTTCACCGGCCGGAGCGACGACGCGCGGTACCGGCAGCGCGTACTTGCGCGCGAAGTCGAGGTCGCGCTGGTCGTGCGCCGGGCAGCCGAAGATTGCCCCGGTACCATATTCCATCAGCACGAAGTTGGCGACGAACACCGGCAGCCGCAGGCTCGGGTCGAGCGGATGGATGACCGACAGCCCGGTGTCGAAGCCCTGCTTCTCCTGACCCTCGACCGCCGCCGCCGCGGTACCAGTGGCGAGGCAGGTCGCGTTGAACGCCGCCAGCGCCGGGTTGTCGGCGGCAAGCGCCTGCGCCAGCGGATGATCGGGCGCGACCGCGGCGAAGCTCGCTCCGAACAGCGTGTCGGGACGGGTGGTGAAGACGTCGAACGAGCGCGCGCTGTCGGCGATCTGGAACGTGAACCGCAGGCCCTGGCTCTTGCCGATCCAGTTCTCCTGCATCAGGCGGACCTTGTCTGGCCATTCGCTCAGGCCGGCGAGCCCATCGAGCAGCTCGTCGGCGAAATCGGTGATTTTCAGGAACCACTGGTTGAGCCGCCGCCGCTCGACCGGCGCGCCCGAGCGCCAGCCCTTGCCGTCGATGACCTGCTCGTTCGCCAGCACGGTGTGGTCGACCGGATCCCAGTTGACCGCGCTCGACTTGCGATAGACCAGCCCGGCCGCCAGGAGGTCGAGGAACAGCGCTTGCTCGTGGCCGTAATAGTCGGGCTCGCAGGTCGCCAGCTCGCGGCTCCAGTCGAGCGCGAAGCCGAGCCGCTGGAGCTGGCCGCGCATAGTGGCGATATTCGCGCGCGTCCACTCGCCGGGGTGGACGCCGCGCTCGATCGCAGCATTCTCGGCGGGCATCCCGAACGCGTCCCAGCCCATCGGGTGAAGCACCTCGAAGCCCTGCGCGCGGCGGACGCGGGCGATCACGTCGCCCATCGCATAGTTACGGACATGCCCGATATGGATGCGCCCCGACGGATAGGGAAACATCTCGAGCACATAAGTCTTCGGCTTCGGCGAGCTGTCATCGGCAACGAAGGTGCGGCGCTCGGCCCAGATCTGCTGCCAGCGCACATCGGCCGTCGACGGGTCGAAACGCGCCGGCGTCACGGTTGCGACCGTTGCGGTTACAGGATCGGAATCCATCGCGGCGGGAGTCACCCGGCGATCTGCACCCGGCGCAGGTCGCGCGCGCGGCCGAGAATGACCTCCTCGAGCTTTTGCACGGTGCCGGCGCGGACCGGGGCCTCGGTCCAGCCGGTGACGCTGTGTTCCTGGCGGTTCGCCGTGACCCGCAGGGCATCGGCGCGCAGCTCGGTATCGAGGATGCTGACGGTCAACTTGATGCGCTCGTTCGGCGACTGCGCGTTGACGTACCAGTCGGTGACGATCACGCCGCCGTTCGAGTCGACGGTCGCCAGCGGCATGAATTTCAGCGTTTCGAGGCTCGCCTGCCAGAGATAACTGTTGACGCCGATCGTCGCCAGCCGCGCGGGGGCGAGCGCGGCGGTGGCCGGGCCTTTCTTAGAGCGATGATGCGCACAACCGCCGAGCGCGGCCAGCGCCATCAGCGCGATGCCCGCATATTTTGCTCGACTGACGACCATGCCTGAACTCCGTTGACCCGCGGCCGTTCTTATAGGGAGCGCAGGGGGCAAGCGCAAAGCCCGATGCAGGTCGGCTCGGCGCGAGCTTCGGCGGCGGGGCAAATACTGTCGGGGGTTAGGCATGGCTGTGGACGTAAAGACACTATCGGGGAAGAAAATTAACCTCAGTCGGTATAGAGAGCAGATGCGCTGGGCGGCG
>JAYTHJ010000381.1:0-2273 GCA_043732725.1 Sphingomonadaceae bacterium
GAACATGACGCCGCCGACATTCGACGATCGCGATGGTTTTATCTGGCACGATGGCGAGCTGGTCGCATGGCGCGATGCGCGCGTCCACGTGCTGACACACGCCATGCACTATGCTAGTGCCGTCTTTGAGGGGCTGCGCTGCTACGACGGCCGGGTGTTTGCGCTCGAGGCGCATTGCGAGCGGCTGATCAACTCGGCGCTGTTGCTCGGCTTTAGCCTGCCGTGGTCGCGTGAGCAGATTGTCGCCGCCGTCGAGGCGACCGTCGCGGCCAACCACCTCATCGACTGCTACGTCCGCCCGATCGCGTGGCGCGGCTCGGAGCAGATGGGCATCGCGGCGCAAGTGACCAAGCCGCATCTGGCAATCGCTGCATGGGAATGGGGCGCGTATTTCGGCGAGGAAGCCCTGAACAAGGGTTTGCGGCTGAACATCGCGCCGTGGCGGCGGCCGGCCCCCGACACGGCTCCGACGCGGTCGAAGGCGGCGGGGCTGTACATGATCTGTACCCTGTCGAAGCACGCCGCCGCCGATGCCGGTTACGACGATGCGATGATGCTCGACTGGCGCGGCCAGGTCGCCGAGTCGACCGGTGCGAACATCTTCTTCTTCAAGGACAATGTGCTGCACACGCCGGTGCCGGACTGCTTTCTGGATGGCATTACCCGGCGAACGGTGATGAATCTGGCGAGGCAGCGGGGGATCGAGGTGGTCGAGCGCGTCATCTGGCCGGAGGAGCTGGAGCAGTTCGAGCAGGCGTTCCTGACCGGCACTGCCGCCGAGGTGACGCCGCTGGCGGAGATCGGGCCATGGCGTTTCGAAGTCGGCGCGCTGACGCGGCAACTCGCGACGGATTACCGGAACTTGGTTCGTCAGGGCTGAGTCCCTGCGACGAAAGGTGCGAAAGCGGCGGTGACGACCGGTGCGGTGACGCGCGTTCGATCACCTAGCCGAGTATGGAACACATAAGCGTAATTTTCGGTTGCTAGGCCGTAAATGCGGTAGCATCGACGGAGGCTTTGAGATGTCCAGAGCGAACAAGCTCGGCCTGGTAGCCGCCTGCACGGCGGCGTTGTGGGTGTTTCCGTCGTTCGGCACGCAGGGCATGGGCACGCTGCAGCAGGCGTATGCGCACGACGACCGGCGATTGTTTGTCGATCCGAACGCCGCGCGTAGCGGCGAGATGCTGCTGCGCGCGGTCGATCGAAAGGTTGGTATCGCGCTGCTCACGCCGTCGCGGTAAGCGCCCGGTCACCACGCCTCCGCGTTCCAGCGATCCATCGTTGCCGACGGTCGTATGCGTCATACTCGGCGTGCGGTTCGCGGCGCGCCGGCCGCGAACCGCCCGCCGGCAAGCCTTAAGCCGCGGCCCGTACCGCTGTCCGACGCCGCATTGCGCCGCCGATCATCGCAAAACCGGTGAGCATCAAGGCCCAGCTCGCCGGCTCGGGAACCGCACCGACGCCGCCGGCGGCCGGCAGCTGGCCGCGGATCTCGCCGCTCGGGAAATTCGTCGAATGAACATTGAGATAGGCCAGCCCGCCGCCGAGGCCGTTAAGGAACGCCGTGCGAGCCGTGGCCGCGGTGCCGCCGTAGGCCCCCAGGAAGCCCGACGTGTACGTCGAGGCCATCGTCAGATCGTAGCTGCCGGTAATCATGCCGCTGGTCGGTTTCTCGGTAGGCACCATGAAGGCGATCGCGACCGCTGAATTACCCTTGGCGTCGACGCAACAATGGACGTGCGCACCCTGGATCGCCGACGACAGGTTGGCGTAATCGATCAGGATCGTAAAGCTGTTCTGATCGGTGGCCAGCGTCAGCGTCCCCGTGCCCGACGCGTTGCTCTCCTTTGGCGGATTCTGGTTAAGCGAACTCAGGTTCGTGGTGAATTTCGTCGTCGCGCTCGCCGGTGTCGCCGCAATGGCAGCCAGCGCGATGGTAGCGACCGCCGCCGAGTAATGAATCGTTCGAGTGATCTGGCGCATGTGAGTTGCTCCCTGTGCAGGATTGACCCCCCAAGCCCGCTGTAACCACTGCGCGATTAGGTGCAACGGCGATGGCTGCGGCAAATGCGTCGAACGGTGCGTATTCGCGACGGTGCGCGGCCGATATTACATCGGCGTTATCACCGCGGTGGCGGATGCGGCGCGGCCGGGAATGGCGTCGGCGGCATGCCGACTACCGCAGCGGGCGTGCGGGAATTACCTTCCCGGCCATCCAAAACCGGTGAAACCGGTGACACGTCGTCACCCATCGCACGTACTCTCGCCAGCCC
>JAYTHJ010000382.1:0-7764 GCA_043732725.1 Sphingomonadaceae bacterium
ATGCGCCAGCGCCGGCGGCTTGGCGTCGAGCGCCGCGAAGATCTGCAGCTGGATGCCTGAGTTGGTGACATGGTCCTCGCCGCGCACGATCGTCGTCACGCCCATGTTGATGTCGTCAACCACCGACGGCAGCATATACAGCCAGCTGCCGTCGGCGCGGCGGACCACCGGGTCCGACAACGATCCCGGATCGACATGGCACCCGCCGCGTACGAGGTCGTGCCACGCGGTCGGCGCGGCGGTGTCGAGCCGAAAGCGCCAGTGCGGCGCGACGCCCTTCGCGGCGTAATCGGTGTGATCGGCGGGCGTCAGCGCCAGCGCTGCGCGGTCGTACACCGGCGGAGCCCCGCGCGACGCTTGCAGCTTACGCTTGAGATCGAGCTCGGTCGCAGACTCGTAGGCGCGGTAGGCCCGGCCGCTCGCCGCAAGTCGCTCGAGCGCCGCCTCGTAGAGCGCGAAGCGTAATGACTGTCGTACGACGCCATCGGGCTCCAACCCGAGCCATTCGAGATCGGCGGCGATGCTGTCGGCATATGCCACGCTCGACCGCGCCGCGTCGGTATCGTCGAGCCGCAGCAGGAACTTTCCGCCACCGGCGCGCGCGACAAGCCAATTGACCAGTGCGGTGCGGATGTTGCCGGCGTGAAGGTGCCCGGTGGGCGACGGGGCGAAACGGGTAACGGTCACGTCAGCTCGTCCTGAACGCATTGGTAATCGGATAGCGTCGATCCCGCCCAAAATTACGCCGCCCGATCTTTACCCCCGGCGGGGCCTGCCGCCGTTTATATTCGGCGACATAGAGCAGCCGTTCGATCCGCGCGACCACGCTCGCGTCGAAACCTTGCGCGACGAGTTCGACCGCCGACTGCTCGCCTTCGACCAGCCCCAGCAGCAGCTTGTCGAGAACGGCGTACGGCGGCAGGCTGTCGTCATCGCGCTGGCCGTCACGCAGTTCGGCGCTTGGCGGCTTGTCGATGACCCGCTGCGGCATCACCGGGCCCGCTGGTCCACGTCCCAGCCTCGAACGCTGCCGGTTACGCCACTCGCACAGCTGGAACACGGTCGTCTTATAGACGTCCTTGAGCACCGAAAAGCCGCCCGCCATATCGCCGTATATCGTCGAATAGCCGACCGACATCTCGCTCTTGTTGCCCGTCGTCAGCAGCATGTGGCCGAACTTGTTAGACAACGCCATGAGCGTCAAACCGCGCGCGCGCGACTGGATGTTCTCTTCGGCGATATCGTTGGCGCGGTCCGCGAACAGCGGTTTCAGCATCGCCTCGAACGCCGCCATCGCTGGCTCGATCGGCACCGTGTCGAGACGGCAGCCGAGCAGCCGCGCGCATTCGGCGGCGTCCTCCAGACTGTCGCGCGAAGTGAATGGGGACGGCAGCATGATGCACCAGACCCGCTCCGCCCCGAGCGCATCGACCGCAACGGCGGCCGACAGCGCGCTGTCGATGCCACCCGACAGCCCGAGCACGACGCCGGGGAAGCCATTGCGGTCGACATAGTCGCGCAGGCCGACGAGCATTGCATGGTAAATATCAGCTGGATCCGCGTCGAGTGTCGCCAGCGTCCCCGTCGCGCAGCGCCAGCCCGCCGCTTTGCGTGTCCACCGCGTTGTCACCAGCGCCTCGTCCCAGTCTGGCAGCTGCGCCGCGAGCGTCCGGTCGGCGTTGAGGACGAAGCTCGCGCCGTCGAAGACCAGTTCGTCCTGCCCGCCGACGCGGTTGAGATAGACCAAAGGCAGCCGCGTCTCACTGACCCGGCTGACCGCAAGGCTGAGGCGGCGGTCGTCTTTGCCGACCTCGTACGGGCTGCCGTTGGGTACGATCAGCAGCTCGGCCCCGGTCTCGGCGAGACACTCGGTGACGTCCGCCGTCCAGATATCCTCGCAGACAGGCACCCCGAGCCGCACGCCGCGGAACGCCAGCGGCCCCGGCAGCGGCGCGCTGGCGAACACCCGTTTCTCGTCGAAGGTGCCGTAGTTCGGCAGGTCGTGCTTGCGGGTCACGGCAATGCGCCCGCCGTCGAGTAGCGCCATGGCATTGTAGAGCTTGCCATCGTCGACCCACGGCAGCCCGACGAGCAGCCCCGGTCCACCGTCCGCCGTCGCCGCCGCCAACTCGTTCAGCGCGGCGGCACAGGCTGCGACCGCAGCGGGCTTGAGCACGAGGTCCTCGGGCGGATAACCGATCAGCGACAGCTCGGGCGTCACCAGCAGGTCGGCGGTGACCTCAGCTCGCGCCGCAAGGATCGCCGCCGTATTGCCCACGATATCGCCGACGCTGGCGTTCGACTGGTGCAAGGCGATGGTAAGCGTATCGGTCATGCCCAAGCGTGTAATGCAGAATGGCGCTTGGGGGAAAGTGCGGCGGTTTAAGTATGTCGCGGGTCGCCTTCCTCACTGCGTTCCCTCCCTACTTGGGGAGAGGAAGCAGTAAGAGAGAGGGGTAGTAAGCGATGAAAGCACGCCAAACCCGCCACTTCGAACCGATCCCCGCTTCCCCTGTTCTGCCGCGCCCGCTAGCGTCATCGCGATGTCCCCCTCGCCGCTATTCTGGACTTTTATTGGCTATTTGCTCGGGTCGATTCCGTTCGGGCTATTGCTGAGCCGGGCAGCTGGCAACGATCTTCGCAGCATCGGCTCGGGCAACATCGGCGCAACCAACGTGCTGCGCTCGGGGCGCAAGGACCTTGCGGCGATGACGGTGCTGCTCGACGGCGGCAAGGGCGCGGCGGCGGTCCTGCTGGCGCGGCACTTCGCCGGCGAGCACGCAGCGGTGCTGGCCGGGTTCGCGGCGTTCGGCGGGCATTTGTTCCCGATATGGCTGCGGCTGCGCGGCGGTAAGGGCGTCGCGACCATGCTCGGCGTGAGCCTTGCCGCACTGTGGCCAGCGGGGCTCGCGGCGGCAGCGGTGTGGCTGATCGCTGCGGTGATTACCCGCTATTCGTCGCTCGGCGGCATGCTCGCCGCTGTCGCTGCGCCGGTTGCCGCGTTGCTGCTGCACCGCACCGATTGGGCGATTCCGCTGGCAGCGATGGCGGCGCTGTTGTTGCTCAAACATACTGAAAACATCGCCCGGCTCCGAGCCGGAACGGAAGGCCGCATCGGTGCTAAATCCGGCGCAGTCAGGCCCGGCGCTTGATTTCTGTTTCCACGACTAAAACGGCCGCGCTGGAAACTGGTAACAGCGCGACATCCCATGCGAACGACATCGCCCGCTTGCGGCTCATCCGCAGCGGTAACATCGGCCCAGTCAACTATGGCCAACTAATTCGGCGCTTCGGTCGCGCATCAGGGCGGCAGGCTGATCTTCATCGGCGAGCCTCCTTACCCGGCGCTGCTCGAAGCCAGCGAGGCCGCGCCGCCGGTGCTAAGCGTCCGCGGCGATCTGGGCTTGCTCGACCGCGGCGTGGTAGCGATGGTCGGCGTGCCCAATACCAGCTCCGCCACCGGTCGCTTCGCGCGCGGGCTGGCGAGCGACCTCGCCGATGCCGACCTCGTCTCAGGGCTGCGCGCGGCATCGATGCAGCGGCACAGTGGGGGGGGCTCGGCGGCGGCACCATCGGCGGCGTCGCGGGCGGCATCTACGTTGCCTATCCGCCCGAGAATAGCCAACTGCAGGCGAAAGTCGCGGCGCAGAGCTTGGTCGTGGCCGAGATGCCGGTCGGCACGCAGCCGCAGGCGCGCCACTTCCTGCGCCGCAACCGCATCATCGCCGGGCTGTGTGCCGGGACGATCGTCATCGAGGCCGCACCGAAGTCGGGCTCGCTGATCACCGCCCGGCAGGCGGCCGAGGCCGGGCGGGAGGTTATGGCGGTGCCGGGTTCGCCGCTCGACCTGCTCGCGCAGGGCTGCAATGCGCTGATCCGCGACGGCGCGACACTCGTTCAGTCGGCCGCTGACGTCCTCGAAACTCTCGGCACCATTGCCGGACAGATGGTGGAACCCGAAACGCGTTACGACCCCGGCCCGGTGGCGCTCGAAGCGAGCGACGCCGAACACCGCGCCATTGTCGGGCTGTTGTCTGTGACTGCGGTTGCGGTCGACGAACTGGTACGGCAGAGCGGGTTGGCGCCAGCAACTGTTGCGGGTGTGCAGCTCGATCTGGAGTTGGCCGGTCGGCTGGTGCGGCACGCGAGCGGACTCGTGGCTGCGGCGTAGCAGGGCGAGGTACGGCTGGTGCTCAGAATTTACTCCCCCGGACCGGCAGGAGCCACCTGCATCGCCGATCTGGCGATCGGCTTGCAGGGCGCGGACTTGCCGCCCGGAGCCGCATGGATCGACCTAACCTCGCCGACGCCCGAGGAGGAGCAGTTCGTCGAGCGCGCGCTCGGCGTCGCGGTGCCGACGCGCGACGAAATGGTCGAGATCGAGCCGTCGAGCCGACTTTACGTCGACGGCGACGCGACGGTGCTGACTGCCAACCTGCTCACCGGTATCCACGACAACGAACCGATGTCGTCCGCGGTATCATTTGTGCTGACCCCGACCGCGCTGATCACCATCCGTTACGCCGAGCCCAGGGTGTTTGAGACGTTTTCGGCGCACGCGGCCCGCGCCGCGCTGGTCGACGCCGATCCCGCCGCGACCCTAATCAACCTGCTCGATGCGGTGGTCGACCGCCTCGCCGACAGCCTCGAAGGCATCGGCGCCGAGATGGACAAGATCTCGCGCTCAACTTTCCGGCGCATCGGCGGCAACCATCAGCGCATGACGACGGCGGCGTTGACGGTGCTGCTCGACCGCATTGCGCGATCGCAGGACATCGTCTCGAAAGCACGCGACTCCGCCGTCAGCCTGTCGCGGCTGTTCAGCTTTCTGAACTTTGCGCTCGGTAAAGGCCATAACGGCGCGCAAAGCCACCTCAAGAGCCTGACGCGCGACGTGACTTCCCTGACCGATCACGCGACTTATCTGAGCGGCAACATCACTTTCCTGCTCGACGCCGCGCTCGGGCTAATCAGTATCGAACAGAATGCAACGATCAAGATCTTCTCGGTCGCGGCAGTGATCTTCATGCCGCCAACCTTGGTCGCAAGCGTATACGGGATGAACTTTAAGCATATGCCCGAGCTGGATTTTCAGTACGGCTATCCGATGGCGCTGGGCATCATGGTGCTGTCGGCGGTGCTACCATATCTATTCTTCCGTGCACGCGGCTGGCTGTAATCTGATCCTTCCCGGCTTCGGGGAGGCAGACCGCGCTTGCGGTGGAGGGGCGTTCGAGCGGGCGGCAATGCCCCTCCGTCGCGCAAGGACGCCCAACCTCCCCGCAGGCGGGGAGGATCGAGGCTTACCCCTTACCCTCATCCAGCATACAGCCGTAGCGCGGGTCGTAGCTTGCGGTCCGCGTTGCCAGCAGCGGCACCCACGCGGTGATCCGCTTCGCCCCAGAATCGTCGCTGACGGAGACGATCTCCAAGCCCGGTTCGGTGTCGGTCTTGCACGAGGCCATGTCGCGGTTGCCAACATAGCGGCACGAGCAGACGACATGCGCAACGTAACCCGCGCCGGTCGCTGCATAACGCAGCGGCGCACGGCCGCTTGCCGCGAGGCCGCCGGCGGCCAGCGCGGCAACCGTGACGACGCCGACAATGACCCAAGTGCTTGCCTTCATGCCGAGCGCCCTTCTAACGTCGCGAGCCGAGAACGATACCAAGGTGGACGCGATGCGAGCGCTGCGATCAAGAAGAATATTGCGCGCGCTGCCGGTAGTGGTGGCCGCGACAGGACTGATAGCAGCGCTGGGCGTGGCTCTGCTGGCACCCGCGCTACTGTTCGTCGCAGCCCCCGCCGAGGCCATCGTCCGGATATCAACGCCGCCGCTGGTAGAGCGCTTCTTCACCGACCCGGCGCTCGCCGAAACGCGCGCGATTATCGTCCTGCATGACGGCAAGCGTGTCGCCGAGCGCTACGCCAAAGGCTATGGCCCCACGAACCGCTTCATCTCGTGGTCGATGGCGAAGTCGGTCACCTCGACGCTAGTCGGCCAGCTAGTCGGCCAAGGGAAACTCCAGCTCGATGCACCCGCGCCGGTTCCGGCATGGCATACCGATCCGAACGATCCGCGCGGCAAGATTACGCTGGCGCAGCTGCTGCATATGTCGTCGGGGCTACAGCACGACGAGCTCGGCGACCCGGTCGAGAGCTCGGACACCAACCGCGCGCTGTTCAGCGATCACAGCGCCGATATGCTCGCCTACGCCGTCGGCAAGCCGCTCGAAGCCGCGCCGGGCTCCAAGTATAGCTACTCGTCGCTGACCAGCATCATCCTCGCCGACATCGTCCAGCGCACCGTCGCACCCGAGGCGCGCACCCCCGAGGAGCGCCGCGCCGCGATGCGCGCATATATGCTCGACGCGCTGATCCGTCCCGCCGGCATCCCGAGCCTGCTCTGCGAATTCGACGGTGCGGGGACGATGATCGGCGGCTCGTTCTGCGACGCCAGCGCCTACGACTGGGCGCGTTTCGGGCAGATGTATCTCGACAACGGCACGGTCAACGGCGTGCAGGTGGTGCCCGCCGCCTGGGTGAAGTTTATCCGCACCCCGGCTCCGACCGACGGCGGCTACGGCGGGCACTTCTGGCTCAATCGGTCGCGACCCGCCGGGCGCGAGCCGGCGCTATTTCCGGCGCAGGGTCCGGCGGATGTCTATTCGGCGATCGGGCACCTTGGCCAATATGTGCTGATCGTGCCGTCGAAGCACCTCGTCGTCGTGCGGCTCGGCAAGACGCCCGACGGTGCGCTCGCACCGACCCGCGCGGCGCTGGCGCGGCTGGTGAACAGCTTTCCCGACAGTCCTGCCACCGCGCCGTGAGCGACCACCGGATTATCGACGTCAAGCTCGACGACCGCACGATTTTATGGCGTAGCGCCGATGTCGAGCAGGAGCGCCGCGTCGCGATCTTCGACCTGCTCGAAGGCAATAGTTTCCGCCCGCTGACCGTCTACGACGACGGCTTTGCCGGGCCCTACCGGCTGATGATGAGTGTCGAGGAAGGCCGTTTGGTGATGGCGATCGCCGCCGGCGACACCGCCAGCGCCGCCGTTGCGCGGCCGCTCGAGACACTGGTGCTGCCGCTGTCGCCGTTCCGGCGAATCGTGCGCGACTATTTCGCGATCTGCGACAGCTATTTCAAAGCCATCCGCGCCTCGACGCCGTCGCAGATCGAAACCGTCGACATGGCCCGCCGCGGCATCCACAACGAAGCCGCCGAACTGTTGATCGAACGCTTGGCAGCGCGGGTCGAGGTCGACCACGATACGGCGCGACGGCTGTTCACGCTGATTTGCGTGCTGCATATCCGGCAGTGAAGGAAGCTAATGACCGTACAATCCGACCGCTGGATACGCGAGCAGGCGCTAACCACCGGAATGATCGAGCCGTTCGTCGACCGGCAGCGGCGCGAGGGCGTGATCAGCTACGGGCTCAGTTCGTACGGCTATGACGCGCGGGTGTCGGACGAGTTCAAGATCTTCACCAACGTCGACAGCGTCACCGTCGACCCCAAGGATTTCAACCCGGCAAGTTTCGTCGACCGCAAGACCGATTGCTGCATCATCCCGCCGAACAGCTTTGCACTAGCGCGCACCGTCGAGTATTTCAGGGTACCGCGCGATATTCTAGTGATCTGCCTCGGCAAGTCGACTTATGCGCGGTGCGGGATCATCGTCAACGTCACCCCGCTTGAACCCGGCTGGGAGGGGCATGTGACGCTCGAGTTTTCGAATACCACGCCGCTGCCAGCGAAGG
>JAYTHJ010000383.1:0-7700 GCA_043732725.1 Sphingomonadaceae bacterium
TTCGCCAAGGCGACGCAGGAGAATATCGGCAAGCCGTTCGCCATAATTCTCGATAACAAAATCATCTCGGCCCCGACGATCAACGGTGCGATCCTCGGCGGTTCGGGCATCATCACCGGCAATTACACCACCGAGAGCGCAAACAACTTCGCCATTCTGCTGCGCTCGGGTAAGCTGCCGGTTGAGCTCAAGGTGATCGAGGAGCGCACCGTCGGACCCGATCTTGGCGCGGATTCGATCCGCGCGGGAACGCTCGCGGCGGTCGTCGCGACGCTCGCGGTGGCGGTGCTCATGATCGCGACTTATGGGCGCTTTGGTATCTATTCGGTGCTGGCGCTGGTGCTCAACATCCTGATGATCCTCGGGATCATGTCGGCGTTCGGCTTCACGTTGACGCTGCCGGGCCTCGCGGGACTGGTGCTGACCATCGGTGCGGCAGTTGATGCCAACGTGCTGATCAACGAACGCATCCGCGAGGAGCAGCGCAAGGGCAGAGGCGTCATCGCCAGCGTCGAGGTCGGCTACCGCGACGCGACGCGGACGATCTGGGACGCCAATTCGCTAAATATCATCGTTGCGGTGATCATGTTCTCGTTCGGCTCGGGGCCGATCAAGGGCTTTGCCGTCGTTCTGTCGATCGGCATCGCGACGAGCGTCTTCACCGCGGTGACGGTGACCCGCCTGATGGTGTCGCGCTGGCTGCAGGCGAGCCGCCCGGCGGTGCTGGCGGTATGATTTCGGGACTCAACCCATGCCGCTGAAGCTGATCCCCGACAACACCAACATCGGCTTCGTCCGGCGGCGGTATCTGGCATTTGCGTTCACGCTGCTGCTGACGCTCGGCTCGGTCGGGCTGCTGGCGACGCGCGGATTGAACCTGGGTGTCGACTTCAAGGGTGGGCTGACAATGGAGGTCGCCTTCGCCAAGGCCCCGCCGCTCGACGGGTTGCGCAGCAAGGTCGAGAGCCTCGGCGTCGGCACGGCGGCGCTGCAGGAGTTCGGCAACGCACGGACGATCCTGATCCGCCTACCGCTGCCACCGGGCGACCAGACTGCGGTGCAAAAAGTCGTCGCCAAGGTCGAGAGCAACCTCAAGGTGAGCTACGGCAACGTCAGCTTCCGCCGCGTCGAGTCGGTCAGCGGCAAGGTCAGCCACGAGCTGGTGCAGAAAGGCGCGCTCGCGGTGCTGCTGTCGATGCTCGCGGTCGCGGTGTTCACGTGGTTCCGCTTCGAGTGGCATTTCGGCGTCTCGACAGTCGTTGCACTGGTCCACGATGTCACGGTGACGCTCGGCTTCTTCGCGCTGACGCAGCTCGAATTCGACCTTAATGTCGTCGCCGCGGTGCTGACGATCATCGGCTACAGCCTCAATGACAAAGTCGTCATCGACGACCGTATCCGCGAGAACCTGCGCAAATATCGCCAGATGGATATCGGCCCGATTATCGACTTGTCGGTCAACGAAACGCTGCCGCGCACCGTCATGACCAGCCTGGCGATGATCACTGCGTTGACCGCGATGCTGCTGCTCGGGCCGGACGTGATTTTCGGCTTCACCGCGGCGATGCTGCTCGGCATCGTGGTGGGGACCTATTCGTCGATCTTTGTGTCGTCGTCGCTGCTGATTGCGCTCGGGGTCAAGCCGCGCGCGGCGTCGGTCGAGAACAAGCGCACGGTGGCGAGCGGCGCGGAACGGGTGCGTTAGATTTTATCGTCCCCGCCTTCGGGTAGGGGGATCGCTTGACGTGGAGAGGCATAGCCCCCTGCACGAATGCCACCACACTGCTCATGGTGGCAAGGTCTTTGCCGTACACTGACCCGCCCGTGCGCCGAAAGGCCAAGGCGTTCGCCACCTGCTCGACCGCCCCCTGCGACGCGCAAAGGCGCGCTATCTCCTCGAAGCCGGTGAGGATCGTTAAACCACCTGCCCGACGCCCTCGCAGCTCAGCTCGAACGCCGCCAGCCCAGCCTCCAGATATGCGCCAAGCAGCGGCAGGCTGAGCAGATAATCCGCTGTATCGCGGCTCTCGTCAGCGGCGTCTTCGAGCGCGTCGGCCCATTCGCTGCCATCGTAGGTGCCGCGGCCAACCCACGCGAGCGCGATCAGCTCGACCTTCTCGTCGTCGGCGAGATCGTCGATAACCGAGCGGAGTTCCTCTTCGACCGGCGACTCGCCGTCGTCTTCGAGCACGTCGACCATGCCGTCGTCGATCGGATTCGAGCCGTCCTCGGGATCATCGTCGGGAACGAGCGTGTCGAACTCGCGCGAGCGCAAGATAATGCGGCAGACGGTCTCAAGCGGTATCGTCAGTTCCATGACCAGTTATCTCCGTGAATTAGCCCGCCAACGCCGCCGCCCGTTCCATGTTCCCGCTGTGCAACGATCGGGTGTCGACCGCGCCGAGCATTAGCCGTGCCCGCGCCGCATCGTATTCGCGCTTCAGCCGCGTAATCATCACAGCCGCCGGCACGACCGCCTTGACCGCGCCGATGCCCTGACCGCAGCCCCAGATCTCCTTCCACGCCTTCGGGGCCGCGTTCGACCCGAAGTCCATCGTCTTGAGGTCGCCTTCGGGCAGCGCATTCGGGTCCATACCGGCGTTGGTGATCGACGGCCCGAGATAATTGCCGTGCACCCCCGTGAACAGGTTCGAATAGACGATGTCGCTGGCGCTCGAATCGACGATCATCGCTTTGTAGCGGTCGTCGGCGCGGGCTTCGGTCGTCGCGATGAACGCCGAGCCGATATAGGCGAAGTCGGCCCCAATCGCGGTCGCGGCGAGTACCGCGTCGCCGGTGGCTATTGATCCCGATAGCGCCAGCGGCCCGTCGAACCACTCGCGAATTTCCTGGATCAGCGCGAACGGCGAGATGACGCCGGCGTGGCCGCCGGCTCCGGCAGCGACCGCGATCAGCCCGTCGGCACCCTTGTCGATCGCCTTGTGCGCGAAGCGGTCGTTGATGATGTCGTGCATGACAATGCCGCCGTAGCTGTGGATCGCCGCGTTGACGTCCTCGCGCGCGCCGAGCGAGGTGATGATCACCGGCACCTTGTACTTCACGCACAGCGCGAGGTCGTCCATCAAGCGGTCGTTCGATTTATGAACGATCAGATTGACCGCATAGGGCGCGTCGTCCGGCCCGAGTTCGGTGTCCAGCCGCTGCAGCCATTCCTCGAACTGCGCCAAGGGCCGCGCGTTGAGGCTGGGGAAACTGCCGATGATCCCGGCCTTGCACTGCGCGATGACGAGATCGGGGTTCGAGATGATGAATAGCGGCGAGCCGATCACCGGGATCGACAGCCGGTTGGCAAAGGCAGCGGGGATCGACACGGCTCAACTCTCCTTACGGCAGTAGCGACTTCAATGACACGCTGGCGTCGGCAAGCAAGGCGCTATCGGCGCGCATGCCGTTCAGCCCGGCCTCGATCAGCGCCTTGCCCTGGACGAAATCTCGCGCCGCATTGATACAGTCGAGTGCGATCACCTGGCCCCGCCGCAGGTAGATCAGGCTCCAGCTGCGGTTCGCGGGCTCGCCGCGGATAACGATCGCGTCATGTCCGGCGCTGAGCCCGATGGTCTGCAGCTTGAGATCATACTGGTTCGACCAGAACCACGGCACGGCGCGGTACGGCCGCGGCGCGCCGAGGATGACACCTGCGACGGTCTTTGCCTGGTCGATAGCGTTCTGCACCGATTCGAGCCGGATACCGGCCCCTTCGGCGTAGGCATTGGCATGATGCGCGCAGTCGCCGATCGCAAACACGTCATCCAGCGACGTGCGGCACAGCTCGTCGACCTCGACGCCGTTCGACGTCCGCGCGCCCGCTGCCGCCAGCGCGCCGATAGCGGGGACGATGCCGATGCCGACGATGACCAGCTCGGCGGGAATGTCGCCGTCGGTCGTGCGCACCGCGGTGACGCGTCCGTCATTGCCGACCAGCGCCTCGATGCCGATGCCGAGACGGACGTCGACGCCGTGCGCGCGGTGCTCGGCCTCGAAGAAGCGGGACACCGCAATGCCGGCGACACGCGCCAGAACGCGGTCCTGCGCCTCGAGCACGGTCACCGCCTTGCCCAGCTTGCGCAGCACCGCCGCCGCCTCCAGCCCGATATAACCGCCGCCGATGATGACGACGTGTTCAACATGAGCAAGCTCGCGGTGCAGCGCGTCGACATCGGCGCGGGTGCGGATCGCGTGGATGCCATGCAGGTCACTGCCGGGCAGCGGCAGCGCGCGCGCATGCCCGCCAGTCGCCCAGACCAGCTGACCGTATTGAAGCCTTTCGCCTGCCGACGTCGCCACGGTATGTGCAGCGGCATCGACCGCGACGATCGGCGAGCCAAGCCGCAGATCGACGTGGCGCGCGGCCCAGAAGTCGAGCGGGCGCAGCAGCAGCCGTGCGGCCTCGCGCTCGCCCGCGAGGTAGTCCTTGCTCAGCGGCGGACGCTCGTACGGCGCGTCGGGCTCCTCGCCGACGATCGCGATCGATCCCGCATAGCCGCCCTGCCGAAGCGAGATCGCCGCCTGCGCGCCCGCCTGACCGCCGCCGGCGATCAGCACATCGACATGATGCGCCGCCGTCGTCATGACTCGTCACCGAAGATGCCGGTGGTCGCGGCGGCGTTCGACGCGACCTTGCCGCGGTACATGCCCGAGGTGTTGAACGACCAGCCCATGTCGCCGCCCGGCCCGACGACGATGACGCCGCCGTCGCCGCCCATCGCTTGCAGTTCGTGCTGAACGACCGCGTCGGCGGCAGCCTGGACGCTCTCATGCAGCATCCGCACCCTCGCGCAGATCTCGTGCGCGGCCCCGGCGCGAATGAAGTACTCGCCCGAGCCGGTCGCCGAGACGGCGCAGGCGCGGTCGTCGGCATAGGTTCCCGCGCCGATGATCGGCGAGTCGCCGACCCGGCCCCAGCGCTTGCCGGTCAGCCCGCCGGTCGAGGTTCCGGCCGCGAGGTGCCCGGCGGTGTCGCGGGCGACCGCACCGACAGTGCCATAGTGCACGCCGCTGTCGAACGACGCGTGGCCGGTACGTGATTTCATGTCGATATACTGCTGCCAGCGCTCGTCGGCGCGGAAATAGCTCGGGTCGACCTGTTGCAGGCCGGTGGTCAGCGCAAAAGCATCCGCGCCCGGCCCGGCGAGCATGACATGCGGCGTCTGCTCGATCACCGCGCGCGCCAGCCGGATCGGGTTCTTGGTCCGCGTCACCCCGGCAACCGCACCCGCTCTGCGCCCGGTGCCCTCCATCACGGCGGCGTCGAGCTCGTTGGTGCCGTCGGCGGTGAACACCGCGCCCCTGCCGGCGTTGAATTGCGAATCGTCTTCGAGGGTGACGATCGCCGCCTCGACCGCGTCGAGCGCCGCACCGCCGATGCCGAGCACGGCGGCACCGGCGGCGAGCGCCCGGTTCAGCGCGGCGCGATAGGCGGCCTCGCGCGCCGGAGTCATCGTAGCGCGCGCCATTACTCCAGCGCCGCCGTGGATAACGAGCGACCACGCCGGCGGGACAACCGCGACTGCCGGGCTCGCACTCATAATAAGCAGCAGCGCGAGGCGGCGGCGCGTGCGGCAAGGTTCCGGAAACAGCATGTCATGGACACGCTGGTAGCAAGCACGTTGCGGCGCGGCAATGCAGCGCCACAACGACGGGGTAAACACAGCCGAATCAGACGCTTGCGCGCACCCCTACCGTGCTGCCCTTGCCAGCCCCCATATAATGCGCCTATCGCCCGCCGCGCTCGGCATCGGGCTGCGGGGAACAGTGCATGGACGTCGTCATCGTCGAGTCGCCCGCCAAAGCGAAGACCATCAACAAGTATCTGGGCTCGAACTATGTCGTGCTGGCGAGCTATGGCCATGTCCGCGACCTTCCGCCGAAGGATGGCTCGGTCGATACCGAACATGATTTCGCGATGCATTGGGAGCTGTACGGCGACAAGGCCAAGCACCTCAAGGCGATCGCCGACGAGGTCAAGAAGGCCGATCGCGTCATCCTCGCCACCGACCCGGACCGCGAGGGCGAGGCGATCAGTTGGCATCTGCTCGAATGGCTCAAGGGCAAAAAGGCCGTGCCCAAAGGCGGCGCGACGCGGGTGACCTTCAACGAGATCACCAAGACCGCGATCCTTGAGGCAATGAAGCGCCCGCGCGACCTCGATGTCGACCTGATCGATGCGTACAAGGCACGGCGTGCGCTCGATTACCTCGTCGGCTTCAACCTGTCGCCGGTGCTATGGCGCAAGCTCCCTGGGGCGAAGAGCGCCGGCCGGGTCCAGTCGGTGGCGCTGCGGCTGGTCGTCGACCGCGAGCGCGAGATCGAGCAGTTCGTCAACCGCGAATACTGGACGGTCGAAGCGGCGATGCTGTCGGCGGCGGGAGCGGCGTTCAGCGCGCGGCTGAACCTGTACGACGGCAAGAAGCTGACGCAATTCGACCTCGCCACCGAGGCGGCGGCGCAGGCGGCGCGGACTGCGGTCGCGGCGGGCAACTTCACCGTCAGCGCGGTCGAGACCAAGCCGGTGACGCGCAATCCCTACCCGCCGTTCACCACCTCGACGCTGCAACAGGAGGCATCGCGCAAGTTGGGCTTCACCGCCAGCCACACGATGCGCGTCGCGCAGTCGCTCTATGAGGAAGGCGCGATCAGCTATATGCGGACCGATGGTGTCTCGATCGCCGGAGAGGCGATCGCCGCGGCGCGCGACGTCATCGCGAAGAAGTACGGGGCCGGGCCGAACACCCTGCCCGACAAGCCGCGGGTCTACACCGCCAAGGCCAAGAATGCGCAGGAAGCGCACGAAGCGATCCGCCCTACCGACCTCGCCCGCGAGCACGCCGGCAGCGGCGATCACGCCAAGCTCTACGAGCTGATCTGGAAACGAACGATCGCCAGTCAGATGGCCTCGGCCAAGCTCGAACGCACCGCGGTCGACCTGCTCGACACGGGCGGCAAGACCGGGCTGCGCGCCACCGGGCAGGTCTTGCTGCACCCGGGATTCCTCGCGGTGTACACCGAAACCGTCGAGGACAAGGCTCCTGTCGGGCAAGGCGATGACGACGGGGACGGCCGCCGCTTACCTAAGCTAACACAGGGCGAGGCGGCCCAGGTCAAGAGCGCCAAGACCGACCAGCACTTCACCGAGCCGCCGCCGCGCTTTTCCGAGGCGAGCCTCGTCAAGCGGCTCGAGGAACTCGGCATCGGGCGGCCATCGACCTATGCCTCGATCCTGCAGACGTTGCGCGACCGCAGCTATGTGCGGGTCGAGAAGAACCGCTTCCATGCCGAGGAGAAAGGCCGCCTAGTCACCGCCTTCCTCGAGCGCTTCTTCGAGAAATACGTCAGCTATGACTTCACCGCCGAGCTCGAAACGCAGCTCGACGGCGTCTCTGCGGGAGCCCTGCCCTACCTGAAAGTGCTCGGCGACTTCTGGGCCGACTTCGAGCCCAAGACGAAGGAAATCCTCGAGCTGCGGCCATCCGACGTTACCGTCGCGCTTGACGAGTTTCTGTCGCCATTGCTGTTTCCGCCCAAGGCCGACGGCAGCGATCCCCGCCTGTGCCCCACCTGCGGCAATGGGCGGCTATCGCTGCGCACCGGGAAGTTCGGCGCATTCGTATCATGTTCGAATTATCCCGAATGCCGCTACACTCGCCAGTTCGCCGCCGACGGCGAAGCGGTGACGACGACCG
>JAYTHJ010000384.1:0-2250 GCA_043732725.1 Sphingomonadaceae bacterium
AGGCAGTCATAATCGTCTTGCATCGCCGCCCAGTTGCGGATCGCGCCGAGATAGTTGCCTAGATGCAGGTTACCGGTCGGCTGGATACCCGAGAGAACCCGCTTCATGATGTCGTCCCTGGCTGGTGGCGGCGCGTCAGTTGCACCCGGATGTCGGCGAGCGAGAACGCTCCGAGCCCGGCGGCGACGCCGACGTAGACGATGCCGCCCGCGCCGATCAGCAATGCCAGCGCGATACTGCGCTCAGTAATGCTGGCGGTCATCGTGGGAGCGACCAGCCGATTCGCGGCCAGCAGTACCGCGGCCATCGCGGCGGTCGCCAGCGCCAGTCGTGGCAGCGACTTTCGTAGCCGCGCGTCGATGTCGAACTGGCCGCGCCGGCGTAGCGTCCAGTACAGCAGTCCGGCGTTGAGCCATGCCGCGACGGCGCTCGACAAGGCGATGCCGACATACGCCAGCGGCCAGATCAGCAGCAGATTACCGCCCAGATTGACCAGCATCGATACGACCGCGATCCGCACCGGCGTGCGGGTGTCGGCGCGCGCGTAGAACCCCGGCGTCAGCACCTTGATCAGCACGTACGCCGGCAGCCCGAGCGAGAACGCTGCAAGCACCGCCGCTGTCCGCACGGTGTCGGCATGGTGGAATCGTCCGTGTTCGAGCGTCGTCGCGATGATCGGCATGGCGCTGACCACCAGCGCAGCGGCAGCGGGCAGCGTCAGCAGCAGCACTAACTCAACGGCGCGATTCTGCGTGTGCAGCGCGACGGCGTCTTGCTTCGCGCCAAGCTGACGGGCGAGCGTCGGCAATAGCGCCGTGCCGACCCCGATGCCGACCAGCCCGAGCGGCAGCTGGTTCAGGCGGTCGGCGTAGTACAGATACGACACGGCACCCTCGCCGAGAAAACGTGCGGCGAGCGCGGTCGAGACCAGCAGGTTGAATTGCACCGCGCCTGCACCGAGCGCCGCCGGGCCGATCAGTCGCAGCAGCTTGCGGACCGGCGGCGTCAGTTTAGGCAAGCGCAGCCGCAGGTCGAGACCGGCGCGATGACAGGCGCATAATAGCCAGAGGAACTGCAGCATGCCAGCGACGCTGACCGCCGCCGCCTGCAGGCGCGCACTATAAATGTCGCCGTGACCATAGAACAGCAGCAGCGCCGCGATCAGCGTCAGGTTGAGCAGGATCGGTGCGGCCGCGTTGACCCAGAAGCGCCCGATCGAGTTGAGGATACCGCCGAGCAGCGAGGTCAGCGAGATCGTCAGCAGATAGGGGAAGGTTAGCCGCGTAAACTCGACCGCGTACCGGAACTTGTCAGGATTGGCACCGGGAAAGCCGCCTGTGAGCAGCCAGACGACCGGCGCGGCGGCGACGATCATGATGCCGGTGAAGACGAGCAGAATCGGCAACAGCACCGCGAGTACCTGTTCGGCAAACGTCCGCCCGGCACGGAGTTCGCCGTCATGTTCGCCGAGCGTGCGGCTGAACATCGGCACGAACGCCGCCGCGAACGCCCCCTCGGCGAACAGCGCCCGGAACAGGTTAGGCAGCCGGAACGCGATCAGAAAACAGTCGGCTGCGAGCCCAGCGCCGACGAAGCGCGCGAACAGAACGTCGCGGACGAAGCCGAGGATGCGACTGACCAGCGTCAGCCCGCCGATGGTAGCGGTGGCGCGGACCAGCGACATTTAAGTCCTCCCCGAAGCCGGGGCGGACCGTCTCAACCTAATTCATCACCGCCGGCGTGACACCCTGGTTCTGCTGTTGCGCCATGTAAAGCGCACCGAAATCGATCGGCTCGAGCATCAGCGGCGGGAAGCCGCCGTCGCGGGTAGCATCGGCGATGATGCGCCGGGCGAACGGGAACAACAGCCGCGGCGCTTCGACGATCAGGAACGGCTCGAGCGCCTCGGCCGGGATGTTGCGCAGGCCGAACAGCCCGGCATAGAGCAGGTCGACGACGAACGCCGCGGTATCGTCGTTGAAGGCGCGCGCCTCGATCTTGATTTCGACTTCAAAAACGTCATCGCCGGCGCGCTTGGCGTTGACGTTGATATTGACCTCGATGCGCGGCGCGGTCTCGACCTGCAGCGAGGCGGGCGCATTCGGGTTCTCGAACGAGAGATCCTTCACATATTGCGTCAGGATGCCGACCTGCGGCGCGCTCAACGCCGCCGTGTCGACGCCGTTACCGTTGGGAGCCGCCAAGTCGAGGCTTGAGGTCTCATCGACCATGATATTCGCTTCCTGATGC
>JAYTHJ010000385.1:0-2241 GCA_043732725.1 Sphingomonadaceae bacterium
ACCACGACGACGCTTCCGCCGTGCTGGCGGGCGATCACCACCGGCGCGCGGTCGGGCGACGGCTTGGCCGCTCGGCCAGTCGAGCTGCGCGGCTCAGACGATCTTGCCTGGGTTCATGATGCCGAGCGGGTCGAACGCCGCTTTGAGTCGCCGCATCGCCGCCAGCTTCGCCGGATCACCGAGCCGCGCCAGCTCGTCGCGCTTGACGCTGCCGATGCCGTGTTCGGCGGCGATCGAGCCGTGCGCGGCGGTGACCGCGTCGTTGACGTGCGCGGTGACCGCCGCGCCGTGCTGCTCGACCCAGTCGTGGCTATCGCTGGCCCGGTTGACGCTAGCGGCTGGCGCGCGGACGTTGAAATGGACATTGCCGTCGCCGAGGTGGCCGAACGCCAGCACCCGCGCGCCGGCGAAGGCGGCTTCGACGCTGGCGGCGGTGCGCGTGATGAAGTTTGGCATCGCGGCGACCGGGATCGAAATGTCGTGCTTGACCGCGAAGCCGTCGCGGCGCTCGGCCTCGGGCAGGCTCTCGCGCAGGTGCCATAGCTCCGCTGCTTGCGCCTGTGACTGCGCAATGGTCGCGTCGCTGACCTCGCCGTCGTCGAGCGCGGCTGCCAACACGGCGGTCAGCGCCGCCGGCAGCCCGGCATCGGCGCGGACCGACGACAGCTCGATCAGTACATGCCACGCCGGGTCGCTTGCCAGCGGCGAGAAGTGGCCGCCGCCGTCGGCGAGCACCAGCGCAAGGCCGCTCGCGGGGATCAGCTCGAAGCTCTCGACCGCCTCACCTACCGCGCGCCGCAGCCCGACCAGCAGCGCCAGCGCCGCCTGCGGACTGGCGAGCCCGGCCCAGCCGACGACGGTCTCGACCGCGGCGGGGACCAGCCGCAGCGTCACCGCGGTGACGATGCCGAGCGTGCCCTCGGCCCCGATCAGCAGCTGTTTGATATCATAGCCGCTGTTGTCCTTCGCGAGCGGATCGAGCTGGTGCAGCACCGCGCCGTCGGGCAGCACCGCCTCGAGCCCGGCGACCAGCGCGCGCATGTTGCCGTGGCGTAGCACCTGGACGCCGCCCGCGTTGGTCGACACCAGTCCACCGATGGTGGCGCTGCCCTTGGCCGCGAGCGACAGCGGGAACGCCCAGCCGGCGGCGGCGGCGTGCGCGTGGACGGTTTCCAATATCGCACCCGCGCCGACGGTCAGCGTCAGCCCGGCGATATCGACCGGACCGAGCGCGTTCAGCCGTGCGAGGCTGACAACGACCGCGCTGCCGCTCGCATCGGGGGTCGCGCCGCCGACCAGCCCGGTGTTGCCGCCCTGCGGGACCAACGCGACACGGTGCGCCGCCGCCGCCTGCACCGCCGCCACGACCGCCGCCGTGTCGCGCGGGCGGAGCAGCAACGCCGCGCGGCCGTGCAACCGCCCGCGCCAGTCGGTCAGGTACGGCGCCAGCGTTGCCGGATCGTCGCTCCAGCCGTCGGTGCCGACGGCGGCCTTCAGCGCGTCGAGCGCTGCGGCGGGCAGAGAGCGCTTGTCCGACATCCCGGCCGGTCTACACCGGGCAATGCGACGATGCCATGCGGCGGCGCGCGTGTGCGGCAGCGTCGACCGGACGCGTCAGCTCGACGCACAACGAGCCCAAAGTCCCGAGTTCAGCCAGCGTTCAACCAACGCTAGCCAAGCGCAGGCGTCAAAAAGGGATGCCAGTCACCGCCGATGCCGCCCCCCGCGCGCTTCAACTTCCCGATCGTCGTCGGATTGATGCTGCCGATTGCGGCGTTCCAGGTTGCCGCGGCGCCGCGCGCCTCGATCGCATCGCCGGCGGATGCAACCGCGCACGCCAGCTCGATCGGTCGTCGTCCGGCACCGCCCGCTGCCGGTCGCCACCGCTGTGTTACCGTCGCGCATATGGCTGGCGCGGTCGTTATCGGCGACCGCGCCGTCGAGCTGACGATGGTCAACGGCCAGCGCTGGCGCATGGCATTTGCGCGCGACTGTCCGGCGCTGAGCTTCTACCAGGGGTTCTATTACCGGCGATCGCAGCAGGGCGTGCTGTGCGCCGGACGCGATGCCGTCGTCGCCCGTTCGGGCGGCGCGTGCCCGATCGCCAGCATCATCGCGCTGTCGCCGTTGCGGCGGCGCTGAGCCTCGCGGCTGTGGCAACAAAGCCACAGCCGCCGATATCAATTCGTAATCAGCGCAAAATCCGTACGAGTACTGGACAAGCCCGACCAAGATTGTTCA
>JAYTHJ010000386.1:0-7661 GCA_043732725.1 Sphingomonadaceae bacterium
AAAGCGGCGATGGACTAGCCGCATTCGTCGTGCGCGATAAGGCTAAGCTGAGCGGACCAGCGCGCTGCTCTTTCGCGACGAACGCTGCGTTGATTACGGCCGTCTCGGGTACGAACACGACAAGCCTCGTTTCGAGCGCGGCAACCGTGTCGCTTGCGGTCACCAAGCCGGGGACATCGGATCCGGCTGCGACCCAGACCGGCGCGGCGGGATCGAAAAAGGCGTTTACAGCTAGACCCGTCACGCCGACCTCTTCAACGCCGCGCCCGAGCTTAGTAAACCCGCGCCTTTGGCTTAATATAAGCAACATCGTCCGTCAGCGTATACGAGTGGACCGGGCGTTTTTCGAGCTTGACGCCGCCGTCACGGAACCATCCGAGCGAGTGCTTCATCCACGATTCGTCGTCGCGCTTGGGGAAGTCTTCGTGCATGTGCGCGCCTCGGCTTTCGTGACGGTTCTGCGCCATGTGCATGGTCAATACGGCTTGGCCGATCATGTTATCGAGTTCGAGCGTCTCGATCAGGTCGGTGTTGAAGATCATGCTGCGGTCGGCGATGCCGATGTCGGCCATGCGCTGGTAGACCGCGTCGATCTTGCGAACACCCTCGTCGAGCACCTCCGAAGTGCGGAACACACCGGCATTCGACTGCATCGTCTTCTGCATTGCCAGCCGCACCGACGCGGTCGGCGAACCGCCCTTCGAATGGCGATAGGCGTCCAGGCGCCCGAGCGCGAAGTCGGCGCTGTCCTTGGGCAGCGCGGCGTGCGCGGTCATCGGCGCGACGACCTTGCCGATGCGGTGCGCTGTGGCGCGGCCAAAAACAACGAGGTCGATCAGCGAGTTCGAGCCGAGACGATTGGCTCCATGGACCGAGACACACGCCGCCTCGCCCACCGCAAACAGCCCGGGGACGACCGAGTCGGGGTCGCCGTCCTTCAGCGTCACGACCTCGCCGTGATAGTTGGTCGGGATGCCGCCCATGTTGTAATGTACCGTCGGCGTCACCGGGATCGGCTCGCGCGTCACGTCGACGCCGGCGAAAATCTTCGCGGTTTCCGAGATGCCGGGCAGGCGCTCGGCGAGCACCGCGGGATCGATGTGGTTCAGGTGCAGGTTGATGTGGTCGCCCTCCGCCCCGACGCCGCGGCCTTCGCGGATTTCCATCGCCATCGAGCGGCTGACGACATCGCGGCTGGCGAGATCCTTAGTATGCGGCGCATAGCGCTCCATGAAGCGCTCGCCGTCCTTGTTGGTAAGGTAGCCGCCTTCGCCCCGCGCGCCCTCGGTGATCAGCACGCCCGCGCCGTAGATGCCGGTCGGGTGGAACTGGACGAACTCCATATCCTGCATCGGCACGCCAGCGCGGATCGCCATGCCGCCGCCGTCGCCGGTCGAGGTATGCGCGCTAGTCGCCGAGAAATAGCAGCGGCCATAGCCGCCGGTGGCGAGCACCACCGAATGCGAGCGGAAGCGGTGAATGCTGCCGTCTTCCATGTTGAGCGCGATGACGCCCTTGCACTCGCCGTTTACCATGATCAGGTCGATGGCGAAATATTCGATGAAGAAGTCGGTGTCGTGCTTGAGGCTCTGCTGGTACAACGCGTGGAGCATCGCGTGGCCGGTGCGGTCGGCCGCTGCGCACGTCCGCTGCGCGGGAGGCCCGTTGCCCATGTCCTGCGTCATGCCGCCGAACGCGCGCTGATAGATCTTGCCTTCCTCGGTGCGGCTGAACGGCACGCCGAAATGCTCGAGCTCGTAGACCGCAGCCGGAGCCTCGCGGCACAGATACTCGATCGCGTCCTGGTCGCCGAGCCAGTCGCTGCCCTTGACGGTGTCGTACATGTGCCACTGCCAATGGTCGGGGCCCATGTTGCCGAGGCTGGCGGCGATGCCGCCCTGCGCTGCGACGGTATGGCTGCGCGTCGGGAAGACCTTGGTGACACAGGCGACCTTGAGCCCGGTCTCGGCGATGCCCATCGCGGCACGGAGGCCGCTGCCGCCCGCCCCGACGACGACCGCGTCATAGGTGTGATCGATGATCTTGTACGATTCAGCCATCCGTCGAACTCCTTGACGCGCCTGCGCGCGAATATTTTACGCCGCGAGAGCGATCTTCAACACCGCGAACACCGCCGCCGCGCCACCTGCCAGCGCGTAGAAATTGAGCGCCAGCAGGGCGAACAGCTTGGTGCCTTCAGCGTGCAGATAGTCTTCAATCAATATCTGCATCCCAAGTCGAAAATGCCAGAAGACACTGACAATAAGCAGCAGCATCGGCACCGCAGCGACAGGCTGCCGCAGCCATGTCACGACCCCGGCATAGTCGAGCGCCGGCAGCCGGAGCAGCGACGCAATGAACCATAGCATCAGGATGAGATTCCCGGATGCAGTGACGCGCTGTAGCCACCAGTGGCCGACGCCCGACTTCGCTGCGCCGAGGCCGCGAACGCGCCCGAGTTCGGTTCCGGTGCCCATGGCTAGATGCCCTTGGTGATCAGGATGGCGGCCCAGGTCGCCAGCGTCAGCAGTATCGAAACGATAAACGTCGCGGTGGCAAAGCGCTTGCTGTCGCCGATCTCGAGCGCGCTGCCGGTGTCCATCACCAAGTGGCGGATGCCGCTCATCATGTGCTGGAAGAAGACCCACGTCAGTCCGAAACCGACCAGCAGCCCGAACCAGCCGGTCGCGACATTGTGGAACGTCGCATAGGCCGCCGGACCCGTCGCGGCGGCAATCAGCCACCACAGGAACAGGATGACCCCACCGGTCGACATCGCATTGCCGGTGGCGCGGTGCATGATCGAGACGACGGTGTGGACTCGCCATTTCCAGATCGACAGATGCGGCGAAAGCGGACGGACTTGGGGGCGCACGGTGGCGGCCATCGGGCTAATCTCCGGAGCGGGCGGTCGCCGCCTCTATCGAACAGCGCGCCCCGCGGTGCAACCGTTCATGCGACGTCGCGCTTCGGGGTGTGCGGTCGTCGACGTCGGCCAGGCCTACTCGCCCGCGAGCCGCGCATAGCTGCGCTCGTCGATCCATGCGCCGTCGGCGAACGCGCTCTGCAGATAGCGGCCTTCCAGTCGGAAGCGCAGCGCTTCGAGCAGCAGCCGTGCTGCCGTGTTGCGGCGGTCGGTTGTCGCGGTCAGCCGGTGCATCCCGCTGCTGCCGAACAGGTGATTGATCAGCCGCCCGACGCCTTCATAGGCAAGGCCCTTGCCGCGCCAGTCGGGGTGCAGGCTGAAGCCGATCTCGGCCTGCTGGGCACTCGGATGCTCGAAACGCACGCCGATGTCGCCGATCACCATATCGTCGCTCAGGTGGACCAACATGAACTGGTGCCATCCCGGCTGCGTCCCCGGACCGGCAGCGACCATGTCGGCGACCAGCCGCTCGGTCTCGCCGATGCCGCGCTGCGGCTGAAACGGCGAGTGGCTGCGCACCGCATGCAACGCCGCGACGTCATGCGGCTCGACCGGCCGGATGCGCAGCCGCGCGGTTAGCAGCGTCCACGGAGCCGCGTCGCCGGATGTGTCGAGCGTCGCTTCGGCTGGTGTCGGCGCGGCCATGACAGTCTCCCAAATTTAGGGTAGCTTAGGCCGATGGCGGTGTCACACCAGCCCTTGCGGATAGCAACGCCACCGCTTCGTTACCGCACCACCACGGCGACCGCATCGAGGCTGGCACCGTCGCCGCCGCGCAGCACGAAGCGGTGCGGCCCGGGCAAAGGTACCCATAACGCGACGCGATCGGCGCGCATGTTGCTCCGCCCATCGATGTCGATCCGCATCGCCGCGGTGGTACCCGCGGCGCGGATGCTCAGCCGCTGGCGCGCCATCAGAATGTCGGGGTCGAGCGCGATGACGCTACCGTTCGCCAGCGACATCAGCCGCGGGCGTTCGCTTGCCGGCGGCGCGACGCGCACCGTCGCCAGTTCGGTCCCAGCGACGAACAGCTCGCGCCGCGGCGGTTCGATCGCGGGCTCGAAGGTCACGCCGGCGCGGATAACACGGGGCGGCAACGGCGCTACGGCTGCGGGGTGGCCCGCTTCGAGGTGTAGCATGATCTCGCGCCACGCCGGGGCCGCGCCGCTGACCCCCGACACCCCCGCGCCCATGCTGTCGAAAGCGAAATTGCCGGTCCACACCGCCGCCGTGAATCGCGGCGTGAAGCCGATGCACCAATTGTCGCGCAGCGCCGTCGAGGTTCCGGTCTTGACCACGGCGGCGAAGTGCAACGCCAGCGCGCTGTCGCTGCCGAAGGTCGCGGTGCGCGCCGCCGGGTCGGACACGATGTCGGTGACGATCGCCGCCGCCTTGGCGTTGAGCAGGGCGCGGTTGGCGAGCGCCGGTCCGGGTTCGAGCCGCAGCGCGCTCCCGCGCCCGCCGCGCGCGAGGCTGCGGTAGGCGGCCGCCTGTTCGAGCAGCGTCACTTCAGCCGAACCGAGCGCGAGGCTGAAACCGTAATAACCGCCGTCGCGCGAGATGCCGCGGTAGCCGCTCTCGTATAGCCGTTCGCGCAGCGCATCGACGCCGACGAGCAGCAACGTGCGGACGGCGGGGACGTTGAGGCTGTTGCCGAGCGTCGAGCGGACGCTGACCGGTCCGCGAAACTCACAGTCCTAATTCTGCGGGATGTAGAGCCGCTCGCGGCGTCGAGATCGACCGGAGAATCGTCGAGCACCGAAGCGGCGGTCAGCAGCCGCCGCTCGAGTGCGAGGCCATAGACGAACGGCTTGAGCGTCGACCCGGCCCGGCGCGGTGCGGCGGCCCCATCGACCGCGCCGCTACGCGAGGCCGATCCTGCCGAACCGACATTGGCGAGGATGTCGCCGCTGGCGGTATCGACGACGACCGCTGCGCTGTCGCGGACGTTGCGCGCCGACAGGCTGCCGAGGCGGCGGGCAAGCACCTCGGTGACGAACGCCTGCAAGCCGGCGTCAAGCGTGCTGCGCGCCACCTGCCGTCCGTTGTTGGCATCGCCGCCGAGCAGCAATTCGGCGACTTGCGGGGCCAGCCCCGGATCGGGCGCGGCGTTGCGGGGCCCGAGCATCGCGGCGGTGGTGACGCGCAGCCCCGGGCAGTCGGCTGGCTGCGTAGTGCACGCGCGGGCGACGACGCGGGCGGGGGACGCGGCGGGGGCCGGGATCAGGCTGGCGAGCCCGACGCTCTCCGCGCGGGTCAGCGCGCCGGGCGCTTTCCCCGCCAGTGAGCGGGCGGCGGCATCGATGCCGACGAGGTCGCAACGGAATGGCAGCAGGTTGGGCCACGCCTCGAGGATCTGCGGCTTGCTCCACCGCGCCTCGAACGCCCACGCCGCGCGCGTCTGCGCCAGCTTCTGCAGCGGCGGCAGCACGCCAGTCGATGCCGCCGTGGCCTCCAGAAGCGCCGGTCCCCGCCGCGGACGACGGCGGCGATCAGCGGCGGGGCAATACTGGAAAGCGGCACCCAGTCGAGTTTGCGGACGCTGACGTCGGCACGGCGCAGGTCGAGCAGGCGGCCGTCGCGGTCGAGCAGCCGGGCTTCGCTCGAATGCCAGGCGGCGCGGACGGCGGGGTAGTCGGGCGATGGGGCGGGGCTGGTGGCGATGAGGAACAGCAAGATCGATGTGAGCAGGGCGGCAAGCACGATGACAGCCTTCTGCCCCCTCTCCCATCTAGGGAGGGGGAGAGGCACGCGCCACTTCCGGCGTCGGAGGGGGAAGGTGCTATCCGCGAAGGGACGCGGTTTGCGGCACGAAGCCTCGCCCTCCCACGCCGCTGAAGAAGCGTCGCGGGCCCCTTCCCAGATGGGAAAGGGGAATTTCCCTTCGCCGCTCCGACCTCGATCACCGCATTCGGCACCGCGGCAAACATCTCGGGCGAGCACAGCGCCTCGACCCGCGTCGGCGGCAGGCGGAAGCTGCCTTCGCTGTTGAGCCGCAGCGTATATTCGTACGCCACCATCGCCTTGGGCACTTCGGCATAGTGCGCGTGGATCGCCTTAATGCGGCGCTCGACATAGGTCGGCTGCACGCCACTCGCGCCACCCGCCGCGAGTACCTGCGAGCTCCCGCCGAGCGAACCGCCAAGCACCGTCGCGCCCGCGAGCACCGGGTCGTTGATGATCACCCATTCGACCGGCGCGCGCGCGGTGAACTCGATCCGCACGCGCATGACGTCGCCGCGGCTCCAGCGGCCGGGGACCGCCTGTGTCACCGCGCTGACGCTGCGGCGGAGCGCGAAACCGCTGGCGAGCGGAGCCTTGAGCGGCACCGCGGCGCGCGCCGCGACGATTGCCCACGGCGCACCGCTGCCGCTGTGGCTCAGGCGGAAGTCGGCGCTCGCCGCTGGCCACGCCAGCAGCGCCGGGGGCGGCGAGCCGCTGCCGGGCCACGCGAAGCAGTGTCTCGCCGCCCCGGCACTCGCGGTCGTCTTGCCGGTCACCGGCGCGCTCTCGAAGCGCCGCGAGAAGTCTGCCATCGCCAGCGTGCCGACGGCGTTGGCGACGGTGGTGTTCCAGTGACCACGCTGCTGTTTGAGCATCAAGCCGCGCGCCAGTCCGCCGCTATCGCTGCGCCAGCCCGGGAGGTCGGCAAACGTCGTCAGCGGCCGCGCCGCGGTGCTGTCGGGCGAGGCGAGCGTCTGCCACGGGTCGTCGGCGCGCGCGATCGTCAGCCGCGTGCCCTGCAAATCGAGCCGGGCACGGACGATATGCTGCGCGCGGTCTAGGTGTGCGGCCGCATTGGGAACGCCCGGAAGCTTGCGCAGGATGTAGGCCCAGTCGACGACGCCGATCGTTGGCCACGCGTCGGGGGTCAGGCTCAGCGGTTCGAGTATCGCTGGGGTCGTCAGGCCGTTTGCCGCCAGCGCGCGCGCGCGGCTGCGCTCGGTCCGGCCGCCGACGAAGTTGGTTAGCCCGGCGAGCATCTTGGCGCGCGTGTCGGCGGGCAGCGCCCAGCCGCTGTCGGCCGACAGCCGCAGGGTGTACGCCGTCAGCGCGTCGTCGCCGAGGATCCAGTCGGCGGGAAAATAGCGCACCAGCCCGTCGCGATCGAGGTAAGCCGGGAGCAGCGCCGCGCTGGCATCCCAGCGCCCACGGTCGCCGAGCGCGACGGCGCGCGACAGCTGCTCGATGCAGTCGTACTGGTACGCCGCCATATACGCCTTGACGCCGGGCAGCGCGCCGCCGAGCGAGCAGCGAAGCGCGACGTCAAGTCCGCCGCGCGCAGGCAGCGCATCGACGGGGATCACCACCGGGAAGCTGGCCGTTAGGGTCAGCTGGACCAGCGTCGCCTGCAAGATCTCGCCCGGCACCGCGGGCACGACCAGCTGCGGCACCCGCACCGCGTCCTTGGCACCGCTCGCGGCGCTGGCATCGATCGCCCACTCGATCGGAGCTCCCGAAGCTGCGCTTTGGGGTGCGATCATGCTCCAGCCGACCGTCATCGCCCCGCCTGCGGGAACCTCAACAAGCCGCGGGGCCAGCGCCGCCGGACCCGCATGGCCGCTCGCGGTCACCTGCATCGGCTTCGCGGTGGTGTTGCGCAGCAGCACGGTGGCGACATAGCGGTCGCCCTCGCGCACCAGCGGCGGGATGCCCCCGAGGATCTGCAGGTCCTGCGTCGTTCGCACCACCGTCCGCCCGGTGCCGAACAAATCGGCCCCGCCGGTCGCCACCG
>JAYTHJ010000387.1:0-2238 GCA_043732725.1 Sphingomonadaceae bacterium
AGCTTCAACACCATCGGCTACGGCGTCAGCTACACTGACTATAAGTATCCGATCGACGGCACCCGGTATCGCGGCCGCGCGCTCGGGTACAGCCTCGACAGCGACTCGCGGCTGATCATGCTGCAGGGCAGCATCGTCGATGCCGCCAATCGCAACTGGACGCTGACCGGTTACCGCGCCTACGTCTCGACGCCGTTCACCAACACGGGGGCGGCTCTTTCGGATAATCCGCTGACCACAACGCCGGTGACGATCGACATCGGCGAGGCGAAGGTCGCGATGCCGCTGTCATGGGGCGACCTGACGTTCACCGGGCGCGTCCAGGATGATCAGTTCCGACCGAAGCACGGCTTCAGCGCTGGCGGCGAGATCAGCGCGATTGTGCGCTTCCGCTAAGCACCGCCAGGCGCCGGAACGACACAACGCCACGTATCTGACCGGCTATGCTTTCGACTAAGCAAAGCGCTGGCAATGCGTTATACCGCAAGCGTCGGGACTACACACTATATCGGTGGCGGTAGGACGCGGGCACGGGGCGAACGAAAGTTGACGATGAATGGTTTGAGCGCAGTGACGATGGGCGGGCGCAGCGTGCTGCCGCTGATTGAGGGCGGCAAGGGCGTCGCCGCTACCAATTATCGGTCGAGCGGCGCGTGGGCGGCGACCGGCGGCGTCGGCACGATCTCGGCGGTCAACGCCGACAGCTACGACCCAACCGGCAAGATCATTCCGCAACTCTACCATGCATTGTCCCGCCGCGAGCGTCATGAGGAACTGGTCACCTACGCGATCGACGGTGCGGTCGAGCAGGTCACCCGCGCCTATGAGATGGCAGCGAGCGAACTCAGCCGCGGCATCGGCGCGCTCAATATCAACGTGCTATGGGAGATGGGCGGCGCCCAGCGCGTGCTGACCGGTGTCCTCGAACGCACTCGCGGATTAGTCAACGGCGTCACCTGCGGCGCGGGCATGCCCTACAAGCTGTCCGAGATCGCCGCCAGCTACGGCGTGCATTACTATCCCATCATCAGCAGCGCGCGCGCTTTTCGCGCATTGTGGAAACGCGCTTACTCGAAAGCCGCCGAATGGCTCGGCGCGGTCGTCTATGAGGACCCGTGGCTGGCCGGCGGCCACAACGGGCTGTCGAATGCCGAGGACCCGCGAGCGCCGCAGGACCCCTACCCGCGCGTCCGCGAGTTGCGTAGCGTCATGCGCGAAGCCGGCATCGGCGACGACATTCCGATCGTCATGGCGGGCGGCGTCTGGCGGCTCGACGAGTGGACCGACTGGATCGACAACGCCGAACTCGGCCGCATCGTCTTCCAATTCGGCACGCGCCCGTTGCTAACGCAGGAAAGCCCGATTCCCGAAGGCTGGAAGGCGCGGCTCATGACCCTCAAGCCCGGCGACATTTCGCTGCACCAGTTCTCGCCGACCGGCTTCTATTCGAGCGCGATCCGCAACGAGTTCCTGCGCGACCTCGAAGCGCGCACCGAGCGGCAGGTGGCATTTTCGACGACCGCGACCGGTGATCACCAGTTTCTGCTCGACGTCGGCACTGGTCGGAAGAACTACTACGTTACCCGTGACGACCTGCTGCGTGCCCGCGAATGGGCGGCGCGCGGCTTTAGCGAGGCGTTGAAGACGCCCGATAACACGCTGGTCTTCGTCACGCCCGAGGACAAGTCGACGATCCGTAAGGACCAGAGCGACTGCATGGGCTGCCTCAGCCACTGCGGCTTTTCGGCTTGGAAGGACACCGACACGAATACCACCGGGCGGCTGGCCGACCCGCGTTCATTCTGCATTCAGAAGACACTTCAGGACATTGCCCACGGTGGGGACACCGAGCGCAACCTGATGTTCGGCGGCCACAGTGCCTACCGCTTCGCGCAAGACCCGTTCTACTCGAACGGCTTCGTGCCGTCGGTCAAGCAGCTGGTCGAACGGATTTTGACCGGGGCCTAGTCGAACCGCGTTCGCCCTGACTTTTCAGCCCTCACCCACAAGAACGGGAGAGGGCTGAAGAAAGGGCGGAAGATAGAGTAGTAAGTCTTAGTAACCGTTGCGATCGAACTCGCGCTCGCGACGCTCATTGTAATGATAGCGGCGGTTGTTGTCGTCGTAGTAATAGCGGCGACCGTTACGGTCCTCGTAGCGGTGGTGGTCGTCGGCGATGACGCCGACAATCGCGCCGCCAGCAGCGCCGATGACGGCACCGAGCGCCGGGTTACCCGC
>JAYTHJ010000388.1:0-2229 GCA_043732725.1 Sphingomonadaceae bacterium
CCGCGCTCGCATGGACGGGTTCGGCACCAAGTGCCTCGCGCATGCGGCCGAGATAACGCGCCAGCACGTCGATTTCGATGTTAACGCTTGCTCCCGCCACGGCGCTGCTGCTCAGCGTCGTCCACTCGCCGGTGTGCGGGATGATGTTGACGGTGAAATGCACCCCGTCGGCGGTGTCGCTGACGGTGTTGATCGTCAGCGAGACGCCGTCGATTGTCAGCGAGCCCTTGGCGGCAATGAACGGGGCCTGCGCGCGCGGCGCGACAAATTCGATGCCGATCGAGCCGCCGTCGGTCCAGCTCCGGACTACCCGCGCGACGGCATCGACGTGGCCGGTGACGATGTGCCCGCCGAGCTCGTCGCCGATCTTGAGCGCGCGCTCGAGGTTGAGCTTCGTGCCGACGCTGAAGTGCCCCGGTGCCGAGCGTGCCAGCGTCTCGCCGGATATATCGACCGCGAAGCTGCCCGGGGCTTTGTCGACGACGGTCAGGCACACCCCCGAGCAAGCGATCGACGCGCCGAGCGCGACGCCCGCCATATCATACGCCGAGGCGATATGGACGCGAAGGTCGCCGCGCTGCTCGACCGCTATGACGGTGCCGATGTCGGTGATGATGCCGGTAAACATGGTTAAACCTTACCGCGTCCGCTTGAAGCGCTCAAGCCGGTCGACCCCGAGCGCGCGGCTCTCAATTGGCGCCCAGCGGCCATGCGCCGCGGTCAGGTCGTGGAGCCCGAGATCGCCGATTCCGCGCTTGCCGCCGAGCAGCAATGGCGCGCGGTAGATCAGCAACCGATCGACACGGTCGGCGGCGAGCAGCGCAGTGGCGACCCCTGCCCCGCCCTCGACAAGCACGGTCAGCACTTCCGGCATGGCGTCGAGCTCGCCGATGTCGCGAAGCAGCAGGGCCTGCGCCAAGCGCCGATTACCTGGGATGGCTTCGAGCGTGCGGCTCAGCACAGCAGTCCGCGGCGCGCGCGCTTCGAGGTCGTCGAGGCGGACGTCAAGCGCCGGATCGTCTGCCATCAGCGTCCCGCGCCCGACCACGATCATGTCGTTGCGCACCCGTTCGAGATGCGCATGCGCCCGCGCCTGCGGCCCAGTGATCCAGCGGCTCGTTCCGTTTACCAGTGCGAGACAGCCGTCGAGCGATAGCGCCAGCTTGAGGGTAATTAGCGGACGACCGTGCTGCTGGCGGCTGAAGAAGCCGGCGTTGAGCGCGGTCGCCTCGGCAGCAAGGACGCCGGTGGTGACTTCGATACCGGCCGCTTGGAGGCGCTCAACCCCGCTGCCAGCGGTGCGGGGATCGGGATCGATCACCGCGACGACGACCCGCGCCATACCCGCTTCGATCAGCGCATCGGCGCAGGTTGCACCGCGCGTTGAGCGGTGCGCGCAGGGTTCGAGCGTCACGTAGGCGGTCGCCTCGCGCGCTGCCGCTCCCGCCTGCGCCAGTGCTACGGCCTCCGCATGCGGGCGGCCGCCGGGCTGGGTCCAGCCGCGCCCGGCGACACGGTCGACAGGCTGACCAGCGCCGTCGCTGTTGGTCACGACGATACAACCGACGCTGGGGTTGGGCGAAGTCCAGCCAACGCCACGCTCTCCCAGTGTCAGTGCCGCCGCCATCCAGCGCGCGTCGGTTGCGGCGCGCCCGGGGCTTTGGGCGAGCGCGCTCAAGGCTTGAGATCGGCGGGCAGCGCCTTGACGTACGCATCATATTGCGCGCGCGCCGCCTTCTGCTGCGCCGGTGGCAGCGTCGCAATATAACGCTGCGACTCCGTCGTTTTGACGCGCATTGCAGCTATCTCCGCCTCGCGGTCGGAATGGACATCGGCGAGGCTGCGATCGGCATTCCAGCTCTGGAAAAACACCACTTTCACGACGCGCCCCGAATAGCCCCAGCGCGATTCGAGCAGAAAGCCCGTAGCGATTATGACAGTGACCAACAGCGAAAGGCCCGCGATCACCCAGCGCGATTTCGGCAGCGCGGCGATTTGTTCGGCAAGCGACGCATCGCGCGAGGGACCGAGAAAGGACATGCGAACTCCATCTTTAACCATGTCGATATAGAACCGCAGCGAGCCGGGATCAAAGGGTGTCGACCATCGCGCCGACACGCGTTCGAGCTGCCGTCCGATCGCCGCGGAATAGGATCGTGCTCCCGTCGTTGGCGAGCCGTTAGGGCGGGAGCGCTATGTGAAACTGCCGGTCTTCGGGCTTTCGGTAAG
>JAYTHJ010000389.1:0-2227 GCA_043732725.1 Sphingomonadaceae bacterium
GAGCCGCCGCCGGGTCCGGCGACGCCGGTGATCGCCACCGCGACGTCGGCATGACTGTGCTTGAGCGCGCCCTGCGCCATTGCCCACGCGACCGCTACCGACACCGCGCCGAAGGTCTCCATGATGTCTAGATTGACCCCGAGCGTCTCGAGCTTGGCCTCGTTCGAATAGGTAACGAAGCCGCGGTCGACGACTTCTGACGCCCCGGCGATCTCGGTCAACGCGCCCGCGACCAGCCCGCCGGTGCACGATTCGGCGGTAACGATGGTAAGCCCGGCGGCGCGGTTCGCTTCAATGACAGCGCGGGCGCGGTCGAGGACCTCGGGATCAATCATCGAAGCTCCCGACCGGCGCCCCTGCAGGCGGTAGGCGCACCGTCGCCATCGCCTGCGCCGCGATGCCCTCGCCGCGCCCGGTGAAGCCGAGTCCTTCAGTGGTTGTCGCCTTGACGCTGACCGCGTCGAGTTCGAGGCCAAGCAACTCGCCCAAGCGCTCGCGCATCGCGGCGCGGATCGGCCCCACCTTGGGCCGTTCGGCGATGATCGTCACGTCAACATGGTCGATGATGCCGCCGCCCGCCGCAATCAGTCCGGCCGCGTGCAGCAGGAACTGGTCAGACGCCGCGCCAGCCCACTGCGGGTCACTCGGCGGGAAGTGCATTCCGACGTCGCCCGCGCCGATGCAGCCGAGCAGCGCATCGGTCAGCGCGTGCAGTCCGACATCGGCATCGCTGTGCCCGATCAGTCCGTGGCTGTGCGCGACGCGGACACCGCACAGCCAGACGTGATCGCCGGGACCAAAACGGTGGACGTCGAAGCCCGAGGCGCTGCGCGAAATCATTCCGACGGCTTGCCCATGGTTGGCGGCGAGCCCCCGTTCAGCGGCGAGCCAGCGTTCGGCACGGGCAAAGTCGTCGACATACGTCAGCTTGAACGCCATTTCGTCGCCGTCGACCAGCGCAATCTGCAACCCTGCGGCAAGCGCGACGGCAACGTCGTCGGTAGCGTCGGGACTGGCAGCGCGGTGCGCCGCGTAAATGGCGGCGAAGTTGAAACCCTGTGGGGTCTGCACTCGGTAAAGCTTGTCGCGCGCGATGGCGGCGTCGACCAATAGAGTAGTATATTCTCCGGTCTGCCCGCGACGCAGCGAGTCGACGACCGCGAGCGCCGGGGCCGCACCGTCGCTGGCGTCGAGCGCCGCTAGCACGCGGTCGATCATGGCCGCGGGCACCAGCGGACGCGCCGCGTCGTGGATGAGAACGCGCGTCGCTTTGCCAGCGGCAGCGATGGCGTCGAGGCCGGCGAGTACCGACTGCTGCCGCGTGTTGCCGCCGTGCACTGGCGCAGGAAGGTCGAGGCCCAGAGTAGCTTCGGCATACAAACTGGCGTCGTCGCGATGGATAACGACGTGAACGCCATCGATCCCAGAGTGCCCGAGGAACGCCTGCACCGCGCGGCGCATAACGCTGATGCCGCCGATGCTGCGATGCTGCTTGGGCAAGCCTTGGCCAGCCCGGTCACCGCGGCCGCCAGCGACGATCAGCGCGACCGTCGTCATTGGTCCGTTGTCATTCTAATGCCGTCACCGGACCGTCGTCATCAGGTCGCGGTCATCACGTCGAGTTCAGCTCGAGCGCTTCGGGCAACGCCGGAAGTGCTGGCACGACACTGGCTTGGGCGCTGCTGTTACGGCTGCCGGTGCGACAATCAAACCGCCGGGAGCGGGGCGGACCGCTTCGAACACCGGCTCGCCGCGGGCATCGCGCGGCACTTCGGCTGTCGCCACGGGATGTCGCGGCGGACTCGGCAGCGTCGCGCACCCTGTCACCGCGAGCAACAGTCCGGTGATCGTTATTCGAATCAAAACTTCACTCCCACGGCGACGCCGCCGCCCTTGCTGTCGCCATACGGGCTGATCTGGACGTTCTCGTTCAGCCGTCGGGTGAAGATGAAGGCTGAGCCTTCGCCGATAGCGGCACCGGCGACGACGTCGTACCAGTGGTGGTCGTGCGACTTGACGCGGGCGAAGCCGACCAGCGTCGCGGCGAGCTCGAATGGCAGCCCGACCTTCCAGCCATAGCGCGCTTGCAGATAGCCTGCGCCGGCGAACGCGGCGGCAGTGTGCAATGACGGAAAGCTGTGTAGCCCGCCATTGGGCCGGTGTTCGCGCACCGCGTATTTCAGCCCCTCGCTGAGGCCACCGGTAAGCAAACCCGTTTCGCCCAGCA
>JAYTHJ010000390.1:0-2227 GCA_043732725.1 Sphingomonadaceae bacterium
GTGTCGGAAAAGATCACCTTGTCGATGCCGGGCAGCGCGGCCGCCCGCATCGTCGGATCGAGCGTCGCGAACAGCAGGTCTTCGGCCATCACCGTGGCCCCGGTGAGCCGGTTGAACAGCGTCGACTTGCCGGCGTTGGTATAACCGACCAGCGCGACGACCGGGAACGGGGCCTCCTGTCGCCGGGTGCGGTGCAGCCCTCGGGTGCGGCGCGCATCGTCGAGCTCGCGCTTCAATTTGGCCATGCGGTCGCGGATCAGCCGCCGGTCGGCCTCGATCTGCGTCTCGCCAGGACCGCCAAGGAAGCCGAAACCGCCGCGCTGCCGTTCGAGGTGGGTCCACGACCGCACGAGCCGCGATGCCTGATAGTCGAGATGCGCGATCTCGACCTGCAGCGCACCCTCCCGTGTCGACGCGCGCTCGCCGAAGATCTCGAGGATCAGCCCGGTGCGGTCGATGACCTTGACCTTGCAGGCCTTCTCCAGATTGCGCTGCTGAATCGGCGACAGCATGCCGTCGACGACGAGCAGCTCGGCATCATGTGCGGCGACCGCGGCGGCCATCCGCTCGACCTGCCCTTTGCCGAACAGCGTCGATACCGACGGCTTGCGGACGCGGATGATCTCCGCAAGCACGACGTCGAGCTGGATCGCGCGCGCCAGGCCCTCTGCTTCCGCCAGCCGCGCGTCGCTGCCACGCGTCAGCTGGCCATCCTTGTCGCGCTCGGGCAGCACGACGATCGTCGGCGCACCGAAGCGGACGCCGCGCTGGGCATCGAAGCCCGGCTGCGCGCCGAAGCCGGGCTGGACGCGCGGGTCGTCGGAGCGGAACGTGTCGCTCAATCGCGCACCGCTTCCTCAGGCGCGCCATCGAGGTCGAGCTTCTCGGCATCGAATAGCTGCAGCGGTGCCGCTGGCATCACTGTCGATATGGCATGCTTGTAGACCAGCTGCGAATGTCCGTCGCGGCGCAGCAGCACTGAGAAATTGTCGAACCAGGTGATGATGCCCTGAAGCTTGACGCCGTTGACCAGGAACATCGTCACCGGTGTGCGGGTCTTGCGCACGGCGTTGAGGAACACGTCCTGCAGGTTATTGGCTTTATCCGCCATCGTCGGCCGCCTTTCTGGCTATGGTCTTGGCAAACTGCACTGGTTTGCGCCCGCACCGTTGATCAGTGTCGGCGTACCGGTTCGACATCGCACCGGATGCGCAGCGTAACGCACCGCAGCACGACGCTCAACTGCAATGATGTCCCAAGGCGCAATGGCCCAGACCTCAGGCGTCGGCGCTATCGCCGTCGTCGCCATCGCGCGTGTTGTCGCTGAGCCCGAGCGCCTTGAGCTTGCGGTGCAACGCCGAGCGCTCCATGCCGATGAACGCCGCCGTCCGTGAGATATTACCCGAAAAGCGGCGTATCTGCGCCCGCAGATACTCGCGCTCGAACGCCTCGCGGGCTTCACGGAGCGGCGTTCCCATACTCGAGCGAGCCGCCTGCCCCGGCACCAGCTTGGTCGGTTCAGTCGTTACCTCGGCAGGCAGCATGTCGATATCGATCCGCCCGATACGGTCGGCGGGCGCGAGGATTAGCGTCCGCTCGACGACATTCCGAAGCTGCCGGACGTTACCCGGCCAGTCGTAGGTCTGCAGCGCCGCGATGGCATCGTCGGATAACGCCGGTGTCGGGACCCGGCGTTCGGCGGCGTAGCGGGCAAGGAAATAGTTGACCAGCTCGGTGACATCCTCGCGGCGTTCGGACAGCGCCGGCAAGCGGATCGGCACGACGTTGAGCCGGTAATAGAGATCCTCACGAAACCGCCCAGCGGCGATATCGGCGGGCAGGTCGCGCGACGTCGCGCTGATCACCCGCACATCGACCCGGACCCAGCGCGAGCCACCGATACGCTGGAACACCTGCTCGGTCAGCACGCGCAGGATCTTCGCCTGCGTCGGTACCGGCATGTCGGCGACCTCGTCGAGAAACAGCGTGCCGCCGTGCGCCTGCTCGAACAGCCCGGAGCGATTGACGTGGCCCCCCTCCTCGCGTCCGAACAGCTCCTCCTCGACACGCTCGGGATCCATGCGCGCGGCGCTGACGACGACGAACGGCGAGGTGCTGCGCGGGCTCCACTGGTGCAGCAGCCGCGCCGCGATCTCCTTACCCGACCCCGCCGCGCCGGTGATCAGCACCCGGCTACCGGTCGCGGCGACGCGCTTAATCGTCGCAC
>JAYTHJ010000391.1:0-2211 GCA_043732725.1 Sphingomonadaceae bacterium
ACGATCACGGTGCCGATGTCGCGTCCGTCGAGCACCGCGCCGCCCGGCTGCGCAGCGAACGCCCGCTGCCGGTCGAGCAGGATGGCGCGCACCGCCGGATGCGCCGAGACGATCGATGCCGCCTGCGCATTTGCCGCGCTCATCAAACCGGCATCGTCGAGCAGCGCCGGGTCGAAGCTGACCGCCGCTGCCGTTGCCGTCTCGGCATCGGCGGGATCGTCTCCGGCCTGCAGCACTGCCAGCCCGACGGCGCGGTACAGCTTGCCGGTATCAAGATGCGGCAGCCCAAAGTGCCGCCCGAGTGCCCGCGCGATTGTGCCTTTGCCGCTCGCCGCCGGGCCGTCGACCGCGATGATCAAGAAGGGTGGATCATGAAGCGGCGATCATGAACGAATTCGGCGGGCTGGCGTTATCACGCCGGTCGCATAGACTGCGACATCAACTTCTGACAAGGCGGCGACCATGATCCTGCAATCCACTCCGGTACTGTACGTCGACGCGATCGAGCCATCGGAAGCCTTTTTCGCCAAGCTCGGCTTCGTCCGTCAGGTTGCGGTGCCCGACACCGGCGAACTCGGCTTCGTCATCCTAACGATGGGCGGCGACGGCGGCGTTAGCAACACCGGCATCTCGGTCATGTTGCAGACGGTAAAGTCCGGCACCGAGGACATGGCGAACATCGATGCCGAAGTGTTCCAGAGCAACAAGACCTTCCTGTTCATGAGCGTCGCCGACGTCGATGCGGCGGCGAAGGCGCTCGGCGACGCGACATTGTTCCTGCCCAAGCGCGACACCTTCTACGGCTCGACCGAGATTGGCTTCACCGAACCGGGCGGGCATCATGTCGTGCTGGCGCAATTCGCCGCGAACTCGCCCGACGAAGCATAGGCGAAAAGAGCGGCTAGGCGCCCGGATATTCGCCGATCGCCTCGAACAGCACCGTCAGCGCGGTCCGCTCGGCGGCGTCGAGTTCGGGTCGCCAGATCTCGAACAGCAGGACGACACGTGTGTCGTCGCTGTCGTTCCACGCCTCATGCTCGATGCTGTCGTCGAAGATCATCGCGCGGCCCGGCTCGACGCGTCGGGTTTCGTTACCCACCCGGAGGCGGCAGCCGTCGGGGACGATCAGCGGGATATGGCCGATCAGCCGCGTGTTGAGCATGCCATTATGCGGCGGAATATGCGTGTGCGGTTGTAGCACCGAGAACAGCGCCATCGGCGAGCGCCCGGCGATGCGCGGCAGTGGTGCCGCGTCGAGCGCGGCCAGCGTCGCCGGGCAATGCTGCCGCGCGGCGGGAGCTGGCGCCCCATCCTCCCACAGATAGAAGGCGCTCCACTTCGGGTCGTCGAGCAGAGCATGACCGCGGTTGGGCCGGTTGGGTGACGCGGCGACATACGGCTGCAAGCCGGCGCTGGCGGCGAGCACCGCCGCAAGCTCGGCCTGCATCGCTGGAACCGCTTCTGCGAGCGCCGCGAGCCAATCGAACGCGGCGGGATCGTAGAACTCGATCAGCGGTAGCCGCGGGTAATAAAAGCTCGTCGGCTGCTGCGGGTAGACCGCCTTGCTGCCGTTCAGGATCGCCAGCGCCTCGGCAAACCGCGCGCCTGCCTCCTCCGGCGCAACCCCGGCCGCGCCGAGCTGCGCCTCCAGATGCGCCGTGAACCGAGCGCCAGCTGCCTGCACCGCTCCCGCCGCACGCGCCAGCCGGACACGCAGATCGGGCGTCTGCTCTGCAAGCGGTGGCGCGTTAGTCAGCGCCAGCTGGTAGAATGCCGTCGCCGCGCGGTCATCGCCTGTAGCCGTAAACGCATCGCCTTTCATCGTCAGCGCGAACAGGTTTCGCCCGTCGGCGGCGAGGACCTGATCGAGCGCGCTGTGGGTCGTTGCCGCGTCGCCCAGTTGCTCGCACGCTTGCGCCAGCAGCAGCCATAATTGCGGCGTCGCGCGCCCGGCGGCGACAACCTTCTCGAACGCCCGTCGTGCCGCTGCCGCATCGCCACGCTGCCATGCCGCGACGCCGGCTTGCGCGGCGCTGTGGAGGGCATCGCCGCTCAAGTACGCGCCACCGCCTCAGTGCGCCGGTTCGGGGTAGAATTCGCTGGCGTCGGCGGCGGCGAAGAAGTCGCGCAGCAAGCCGCGCTCGGCGGGCTCGATATAAGGATTCCAGACGTCGACGATCAGTACGGCGCGGACCGCTTCGCTGTCGTTCC
>JAYTHJ010000392.1:0-20946 GCA_043732725.1 Sphingomonadaceae bacterium
CGCGCGCGGAATGGCCAAGCCAGTAGCGACGCGTCGTGTGAAGAGCAAGGTAACTAAGTGAGTTTGCCTGTCCCAGTAACAATACGTCGAAAGTGTCGGATTATTTTACAGTCTCAGTCATAGAGAAAACGGCAGCCGCGCTAAAGCCCTGAATTTAAGCTAAGCCTTGAACTGGCATCATCCTTGCATAACGAAAGGTGAGCTTTAATTAAAAGTTAACAAGGAATTAATTTATGAAAAAGTCATTTGTCATTGCCAGTGCCGCCGCGCTGCTGGCTGCGGGAGCCGCCAACGCCGTCGTTACGATCACGGCCGAAGCTCCCGGTCGTGAGACGACCAGCCAGTTGTTAGTAAACTCGGCCATAGCCACATTTGACACGACGCCGCTCGGCATCAACACCGGCCTGACGCTGACGGCAGGCAGCACGACAGCAACGATCGACGCGCTTAATGTGCAATCCGCCGACGTCTACGGCGGTGCCGGTGGCACCGGTCGTTACGGTGCAATCCGGCAGGGCGGATCGGCAACGATCACTTTCGTGGGTGGCACGGCAAACTATATTGGTTTCTACGCGTCCGCGATCGACTCACAGGGCTCGGTCACCGTGTTCAATGGTGCGACCGTGCTCTACACGCACGCGCTGCCGCTGATCCCCTTCGCGGCGGGTAACTTCGGAAATCCCGATGCTCCCTTTAGTGGGATGAACGCCGGTCAGGGTTATGTTTTTTTCAATGTGAACTCGACGTCCCCGATCACCAAGGTCGTCTTCACGCAGGCAGACACGTTCGGGGCTTTCGAGTTCGACAATCTGACGATCGGGACCGTGCCTGAGCCCGCAACCTGGGCACTTCTGATCGCCGGCTTCGCCATGGTCGGCTTCTCGATGCGCCGCCGTGTCAGCTACACGACTGCCTAGTCGCGCACGCGTGACTAGGCGCGCCTGGTCACGCACAAGCGCTCGATCTAAAGACGCTGCCGGCCTTGCCGGCAGCGTCTTTTTATTGGTCGCTGGTGGAAAAGTCGCGCCCCTTGCATCGAGCGGCGTTCATCCGCACTGTCAAGCCGATGCCCCGACGCCCCCCGCCACCGCCACCCGGTTTGCCGACTCCAGCGCAGATCCTGAAGTTCATCGCCGACACGCCGACTCCGGTTGGCAAGCGCGAGATCGCGCGCGCCTTCGGGTTGCATGCCCAGGACAAGATCGCGCTGAAGGCGGTTTTACGCGAGATGGCCGACGCCGGGCTGCTCGACGCCGGTCCGGGCCGCAGCGTCCATAAGGGCGGCGGGCTGCCGGCTGTCAGCGTGCTGCGCGTCATCGAGGTCGGCGAGGCCACGATTGCTATCCCCGATAGCTGGGAACAGTCCGGCCCGCCGCCGCGCATCCGCGTCATCGAAGGCAAGCGCCGCGGTGCGCTCGGGCTCAACGACCGCGTGCTGGCGCGGATCGAAGAGGCTGGTAGCGGCTATCAGGCGTTTCCGATGAAGCTGCTGGCGCGCAAGTCCGACTTCGTGCTCGGCATCTTGCGCAAGGACGCCTTGGGCTACCGGCTGGTCCCGGTCGACAAGCGCGCGCGGTTCGATCTCGCGGTTCTCGACGCCGGCGAAGCCAAGCCCGGTGATCTGGTGCTGGCCGAACCTTCGGGGCGCCCGCCGCGCCAGCATGCACGGGTCATCGAGGTGCTCGGCGATCCGTTCGCGCCGCGCGCATTCTCGCTCATTGCGATCCACGCCAAGGGTATCCCGCACGCCTTCAGCGCCGAAGCCCTGAGCGAGGCGGACCGATCGGCAGAGCGACAGCTCGGCGACCGCGACGATCTGCGCGCGCTGCCGTTCCTGACCATCGATCCCGCCGATGCGCGCGATCATGACGATGCGGTCTGGGCGGTGGCCGACGACGATCCAGCGAACCCGGACGGCTGGCGCGCGATCGTCGCGATCGCCGACGTGTCGTACTTCGTCCGCAGCGGCAGCGTGCTCGATGCCAACGCCCGCGAGCGCGGCAACTCGGTCTACTTTCCCGACCGCGTCGTCCCGATGTTGCCCGAGGTGCTGTCGGCCGAGGCGTGTTCGCTGATCGCCGGAGCCGACCGGGCGGTGCTGGCGTGTCACCTGACCATCGCCGCCGACGGCAAGGTCACGCAGCAGCGCTTCACCCGCGCGGTGATCCGCTGCACCGCCAACATCGCCTATGAGGCGGCGCAGGCGGCGATCGATGCGCAAAATAGCGACCTGCCCGCCAGTGACCACCTCGCGGCGTTGCAGCCGTTGTGGGAGGCATGGTCAACGCTGTCGAAGGCCCGCGATGCTCGGCAACCGCTCGATCTCGATCTCCCCGAGCGCCGAGTCGAGCTCGATGCGGCGGGCAAGATCGTCGCAATCCGGCTACGCGAGCGACTCGACGCGCACCAGCTGATCGAGGATTACATGATCGCCGCCAATGTGGCGGCGGCGCAGGCGCTCGAGGCGAAGCGCAGCGTCTGTATGTACCGCGACCATGAAGCGCCCGGACGCGAGAAGCTGGTCGCACTCAAGGATTATCTCGAGAGCTTCGATATCCCGTTCGCACTCGGGCAGGTCGTCGCGCCGCGAACGTTCAACAAGATCCTGCGCGCGGTGAAAGGCGAAACCTTTGCGGCACAGGTCGGGGAACAGGTGCTGCGGACGCAGACGCAAGCATATTACAGCCCCGACAACAAAGGCCATTTCGGACTCGCGCTGGCAAGCTACGGCCATTTCACCTCGCCGATCCGGCGCTACGCCGATCTCGTCGTCCATCGCGCGCTGGTGCGCGCCTGGAAGCTCGGCGATGACGGTCTGAGCGATGCCGAGACCGCCGCGATGGTCCGTACCGGCGAACATATCTCGATGACCGAACGTCGCGCCATGGAGGCCGAGCGCGACACTGTCGACCGCTATGTCGCCGCCTATCTGTCGGTGCGGGTTGGCGAGACGCTGCCGACGCGGATCACCGGGGTCGCGAAGTTCGGCTTCTTCGCGACCGTGGAAGGTATCGGCGGCGACGGGCTGGTTCCGGTCTCGACTCTGGGCGACGAGCGCTTTGTCTTCGACGAAGGCGCGCGCTGCCTTGAAGGCATCGAGTCAGGAACGCGCTACGTGCCCGGTCAACGGCTCGACTTGCGGCTGGCCGAGGCCAATGCGATCACCGGCGCGCTGCGCTTCGAGCTGCCGCTCGGCGAAGGCCAGCGCGCGCCGCGCAGCTATCTGGTGCGGACCGGACGGCGCACCGGCCTGCCGCGCGGAGTCCGGCGCGGGCGGGGTTAGCCGCGACAGGTTGACTTTCGGCGGTTCGCGCGGCATGCAGCCCGGTCTGTCGCGAGGGTCGTCCCGAGCGCTATTAAGAACAGCTCCAAGGGACCGTCATGGCTAAGCCGACCACCATTAAGATCCGTCTTGTCAGTAGCGCTGATACCGGCTTCTTTTATGTTACAAAGAAAAATCCGCGGACGCAGACCGAAAAATTGACGTTCCGCAAATATGACCCGGTTGTCCGCAAGCATGTCGACTTCAAGGAAGCGAAGATCAAGTAGCCGACAGCGGCCTCGGCCGCTTCCCGTGCGACCCGCTTAGGCGGCGCAGGCGACGCGGTTTCGGCCGTTACGCTTGGCATCGTACAGCGCGACGTCAGCGCGGGCCAACAGTGCGGAACCGTCGGCGTCGCCCGTACACAGCGCTGCGACCCCGATACTCACCGTCAATTGCGGCAGATCGTTGCCCGGAAAGATATTGTCGGCGATCGCGGCGCACAGCCGGTCAGCGATGCGCCGAGCGGTGGTCCGATCGGTGGTCGGCATGACGACTGCCAGTTCGTCGCCGCCGTAGCGCGCCACGGTGTCGATGGCGCGGACGTTGGCGACGAGGCGCGCCGCGATCGCCGCGAGGGCCCGGTCGCCAGCGGCGTGGCCGAGCCGGTCGTTGACCACCTTGAAGGCGTCGATGTCGAGCATCAGCACCGCCAGCGGCGTCGCTTGCGCGCGGCTGTCGACCACGGCGGCGTTGACCGCGCCGTCGAGATAATGCCGGTTGTAGACGCCCGTGACGGCATCGAGTGTCGCCAGCCGGTGGACCTTATGCTGTTCGGCGGCGAGCTGGTCGGCTAGGCGCTTGCGGCGCAGCAGCGCCTTGACGCGCGCTTCGGCCTCGCCGGCGGCGAGCGGCAGGACCGCGCAGTCCGCCGCGCCGAGCTCAAGCACGGAGACCAGCGCGCGGCGATCGCCCGGCGGTGCTAGCGCCAGCACCGGCACGCTCTGCAGGCCCGGCTCGTTGCCTAATGCAGCAAGCAGCTGGAGGCTGTTGTTGAGCGCGGCATCGCTGCTGCCGTCGAGCGCGACGACGATGACTTCGGGCGGCTCGGTGCGCCATTGCGCGGGAGCGGCATCGGGCGTCCGAACGACGATCGGCACCGCGGCGCCGAGTTCAGGTTCGAGTGCGCTCGCATCGGCGGCGGCGCCGATCAACAGAATGTGTGCCACGGTACCCCCTCCGGCTATGATACACCGCAATCACACAACTCAAGAGCAGCCGTTACGGGCCCGCAGAAATGTTACGATGCATGCGGCGTTGGCGATCTCGCCTTGGGCGGACGTATCGCTTACTGAGGCTACGCAACTAATACCAAAGATTATGTGGATAGACATGAAAGACGATCAAAGGCTTAACCGGCCGGGCGCGACAGTCGCGGTCGTTCAGGAAAACATTGAGCTATTGGCAATACGGGCCTTGACGTATGTTGTCGGCGACGCCGAACTCGGGCCGCGACTGCTCGATCTGACCGGACTCGACGCTGCCGGTTTACGGACTCGTGCGGCGGATCCGGCCGTACTTGCGGCGACGTTGCAGTTTCTCGCGGCGCACGAGCCGAGCTTGATCGCCTGCGCGGCGGCGCTCGATGTCCGCCCGGCGGCGCTGGTCGCCGCTGAACTTGCGCTGGCGGAGCGTTCGGCATGAGCGCGCGGCCGCTGCTGATTACCGATTGCGACGAGGTCCTGTTGCATTTCGTGACGCCTTTCGCTGCTTATTTGCAGACGGAACACGATCTGACGCTCAATCTCGACAGCTTCGCGCTGAGCGGCAACATCCGGCGCGCCGACGGCAGCACGCTCGAACCGACGGCTTTCATGCCCTTGCTCGAAGGCTTCTTCGAGACCCACATGCCGACGCAAACGCCGGCACCGGGCGCGGTCGAAGCCTTGGCGACCCTGGCCGAAACCGCCGATGTCGTCATCTTGACCAACGTTGCGGACCGTCACCACGCGCCGCGGACGGGCGAGCTGACGCGGCTCGGGATGCCGTACCGCGTTGTCACCAACAGCGGCGGCAAGGGGCAGCCCGTCGCGAACCTGATCGCCGAATACGCGCCGAGTTCTGCGGTGTTCGTCGATGATCTGCCGCCGCATCACACTTCGGTGAAGGCGCGCGCGCCGGGGGTGTACCGGCTCCATATGGTCGCCGAGCCGCGGTTGCGGGCGCTGATCCCAGCGGCGGTCGATGCCGATACGCGGATCGACGATTGGCCGGCGGCGCTGCAACGGATACAAGCAGTCTTCGCGTCGGCCGGTGAGCGTGTCGAACTGAGAGGAGCCGCATGACAACCAGCGAAGCCAAGCTTGAGGCGATGGGTATCGTGCTGCCGCACGCCGCCGCACCGGTCGCCAATTACGTGCCGGGCGTCGTCCACGGCGGCATGCTGTATATCTCGGGTCAGATCCCGTTCGATCCCGAGGGCGTGCCGATCCGCGGCCGCGTCGGTGAAACGCTGACCACCAAGGAAGGTGCGGCGGCGGCGGCGCGCTGTGCGGTCGGGCTGATCGCGCAGATCAAGGCAGCGCTGGGCTCGCTCGACCGGGTCCAGCGCGTCGTCAAGCTTGGCGTCTTCGTCGCCTCGACGCCCGAGTACACCGACCATCCCAAGGTGGCGAACGGCGCGTCGGACCTGATGGTGGCGGTGTTCGGAGAGGCGGGGCGGCATGCGCGCAGTGCAGTCGGTGTGGCGGCGCTTCCTCTCGGCGTGGCAGTCGAGGTCGATGCGATCATTGCGGTTCATGACGGCTGAGGTCACCGCGCGACTGCTGCGTTCGGCGCACGAACTCGACGCTGCCGACTGGAACGCCTGCGCCGGGCCGGGCAACCCGTTCCTGCAGCATGAATTCTTTACCGCGCTCGAGGACTCGGGCAGCGCCGCGGCGGTAACCGGCTGGCAGCCGGTGCATCTCGCGGTCGACGACGACGACGGGCGGGTCGCCGCGCTGATGCCGGCGTATCTGAAATCGCATAGCCAGGGCGAATATGTCTTCGACCACGGCTGGGCGGATGCGTGGCGGCGTGCCGGCGGGCGCTACTACCCCAAGCTGCAGGCGAGCGTGCCGTTCACCCCGGCGACCGGCAACCGCCTGCTGCTCCGCGACCCGGCGCTGGGTCCGGCACTGCTCGCCGCTGCCGAGGCGCTGACTGGGCAGAATAAGCTGTCGTCGGCGCACGCGACCTTTATTTCGCCCGAGCAGGTGCCGCTGTTCGAAGCCGCGGGCTGGCTGTTGCGGATCGATCAGCAATTTCACTGGTATAACGTCGGCTACGCAAGCTTCGACGACTTCCTCGCGGCGCTGTCGTCGCGCAAGCGCAAGGCGGTGCGTAAGGAGCGCGAGGGCGCGATGGCGGGCGGCATCGAGATCGACATGCTGACCGGCGATCAGATCACCCCGGCACACTGGGATGCGTTCTGGCAGTTTTACCAAGATACCGGGGCGCGCAAATGGGGTCAGCCGTATCTGACCCGCAAATTCTTCAGCTTGCTCGGCGAGCGGATGGGCGACCGCGTGCTGCTAGGCGTCGCGCGGCGCGGCAGCCGGATTATCGCCGGCGCGCTCAATCTGATCGGCGACGATTGCCTTTATGGCCGCTATTGGGGCTGCTCCGAGGACGTGCCGTTCCTGCACTTCGAGTTGTGCTATTACCGCGCCATCGATTGGGCGATCGCCAACGGCAAGGCGCGTGTCGAGGCCGGGGCGCAAGGCGCGCATAAACTTGCGCGCGGCTACCGCCCGACCCCGACCTATTCTGCGCACTATATTCCCAACGACGGCTTTCGCGCCGCCGTCGCCGGATTCCTCACCGCCGAACGCGAGGCGGTGAGCGAGCATATCGAAATGCTCGACGAAGAAGGGCCGTTCAGGAAGTCCGGTTGACCGGCCGCGGGGCCGGCACGAGCGGATCGAGCAGCTGCGCCGACAGCGTCGTCGGATGCGGCTCGCGCACGCCGTATTCGGCGGGCCATTCGCGCGGCATGTGGAGCGTCCCGAACACTCGGTCTATCGCCGGGATCAGCGCGGCGAAATTGCGGTCGATGTGATCGCTGCGGGTATGATGCCAGTGATGGAAGGCCGGGCTCGCGACGAGCCACTCGAACGGTCCCAGCCGCCAGCGCACGTTCGAGTGGATAAAGAAGCCCCAGAAGGTGCTAACAACGGTGACCAGTGCGGCCAGTGTCGTGCCCGCGGCGCTGGGCTGCGCCAAACCAAACAGATAGAGTGGCAGCAGTCCGCATAGCCGCCCGAACACCATGTCGACCGGGTGACCGCGCGTGTTGACGAGAAAGTCCATATGCTCGGCGCTGTGGTGAAGCGCGTGAAAGCGCCAAAGCAGCGGGACAATGTGACTGGCGCGGTGCGACCAATAGAACGCGATATCGCCGACAACCAGTCCGAGGATCAGCTTGACGACGAAGGGCAGCGCGGCGATCCTGACATAATAGCCGGCGGGCAGCGCCGAGTGGACGGCGAGTGCGAGCGCGCCGAGCGGAATGGCCGCGATCAGCAGTGTCGGGATGCTGCTCAGCATATAATAGACGAGGTCGATCCGCATTTGCGGCCGCCAGATCCGCGCCTCGCGCAAGGCGAACAACCGTTCGAGTGGAATGAAGACGAGCGAGAGCAGCACGAGCCATACGGCGAGGTGCAGCCACTGCGTCAAGATCGGGGTGAAGCTCATTGGCAAACTCTACGACGAAGCGGGGCACCGCACTAGGCGGTGCTCCGTCAAGTGTGACTTTAAGCGTCTGCGCTCGCCGTCTGGCGACGACGAGCAGCAACGCCCACCATGCTGAAACCGGCGATCAGCAACATCCAGGCCGCCGGTTCGGGAACCGCCGCCTGCAGCGACACGCCGTCGAGGAACGATATCGGCGGCTGGCCATTGGGGGTGCCTACCGCTAAAAAGCTCAGCATTTGCTGCGTCGCATGCGCCGTGAACGTCATTGTTTGGGCCTGCCACGGTCCGACGCCGCCCTGAGGTAATGAGAACTGCGACGACAACTGCGAATCGCCGCCGAAGCCGACCTTCCAGAGCTCGGTCGTCGGGCCTTTGAAACCCGACTGCTGTCCGGCAGCCTGAAAGAAATGAAGCGTATAGACCTGTCCGACCGTCAGTCCCTGGATGTTCTGCTCGACAGCCGCCGAGTATAGCACGGCACCATCGGCTTCGACGAACTTGCCGCCGTCCAGGCTGTGGTTCGGGAACGGGCCGTAGACCGACAGGTACGAGCCGTCGTCGGCGGTTCCCGGATAATCAATGAAAGTCAGTTTGCCGCCGCCAATCCAACCCGTGACGTGGTTCAGGAAGGTTGTTTTCTTAGTGACCGTCGATGCAACACTTTCGAAGCTGCCGTTGGTGACGAGTTCGACGGCCTGCGCACCTGTTGCCGTGGCGAGGACAGCGGCGGCGAGGAGAACAGATTTGATCATAGGGTGATTTCCGAACGTGGAGATGGCGTTATCGAACGATGCCGCTTATCGGCCCGCTAAGGACGGCGCAGCGGCGGCCCCGCGATCGGCGTCAGCGGCGTTGCAACAGTCAGGTGACCGTCGAACTCCTCGGCAGCTCGACCGTGCAGATCGCGTCGTCGCTCTCATCGTCTTCAGTGCAGTTTTCGTGCCAACTCGTTATGGACCAGTAACATTAAAGATTTCGATATTTTTCAAATGCTTGGTTGGAACCGGCGGAATCTACGCGGCTCAGGACGTCGGCGAGGGAGCTGAAATGTGTCGGTTATGTTTACACTATGTTATTTACGAAAGGCGGTTATCAACCATTGGGCTCCGTGAGACGATCCCCTGTCGATTGATCGCCATTCCGGCGTCGGCGGGATGGCGATTTTCGGACCAGCCTGACCGAAACAGAATCAAGATGAAATAGTGCTGTCCTAAATATAGCCGATTAGGTTATTAATGCGAGATGATCGTTTCGCAACTAGGACTGTCCGGGTTACCGGTGTCGACGCTTTTGAGTGCCGCACCGCAACGCTACAACGTTGCGATGGCGTTGCTCCCTGCCGCCCTTCGTGCCGTTCCGGGTGTGTCGAAAGAGTCTCCAAACACGGACGACCTCGCCGAATTAGGTTTGTCGAAAGAGTCTCCAAAGCGGGGCGTTCTTCAACAAAGAGCGGTGCTTCCACAGCACGGGAAAATAGCGTCGTAGCCGAGCCGGCCCTAGCGGCCCAGCCCGGCGAGGTAGCGGATTGCCGGGATGCCCGGCAGGAAGGTGTACGCGCCGCCGCGGGTCCGGACGAACAGCGGCAGGCCGCGCAACCGGATGGTCTTGCCCGAGGTGAGCGGGATATCGAACCAGCTGGTGTCGGCCGCATTCGCCCCGAGCAGCGGATCGTTCGAGCCGGTGATCCGCGGGTCCTGCAGCCCGAGGTTGAGCCAGTCGCACGACAGCGCCTCGAACTGCGCGCCAAGGTTCGCGCCGATAAAGTTCCCGAGCAGCCCGCGTTCGAGCTCATCCGGCTTGTCTGGATCATAGGCTGGTCCGTAGGGGATGCCGCGCCGCACCAGCCGCCGCGTGTGCCGCGCGCCGCGCTGAACGATCGTGCAGCCGCGCGGATTGCTGCGCCGCCCGTGCGCGCCAAACGGGCAACTCGCGCCGCCAGTGTGTTCGCCGCTGGCGTAGTCATAGTCGGTCATCGACACCGGCGGGTCGGGGTGCGGCGTCTTCGGCGATAGCGCCAGCGGCACGCCGTTGCGCCAGCGCCCGCATAGCTTGGCCGCGACGACTTCGCGCAGCGCCGCGTGCCGCGACATTCCGGCACCGATACTGCCCTCCGACCCCGGCGGCAGCAGCTCATCACCCAGCGGATCGGCCAGCAGCTCGCGGGCAGCGCTGTCGAGATAGCCTTCGAATCCGATGACGTCCTGCGCGAGGATACGGAAAGCGTTGAAGCTACCGTTGCGGCCCAGCGCATCGGGCTGCGGGACACTCCACATGAGCCCCTCGTACTCGGTCTCGTAGCCGAGCAGGATCGAGCCGAGCGGCGCGAGCGGCTGCGCATCGGCGAAGCGGTCAGCATCGTGAATTTCCGCGAAGCGCGGCTGGGAAAGACTGTCACGATAGCCGAAGTGCACGTAATCATTATCCAAGTTCCGGCCGTCGCGGGAGCTACGCAGGATGAACGCTTGGCCCTGCCCAGCCGTGACGACCTGCTGTTGAACACGGTCGAGCGGGACCACATCGTCGGCGTGGATCGTCGCGATCAGGTGAACGACGCCGGGGCTGGTAAACGGGGCGTCCCAGGTTTCGGGCGCGCTCGGTCCGATATCGCCGAGCTTGACGGCACGCGCGTTCATGCCCGCGATGAACTCGCCGGGGAACGATGCCAGCGAGGTCGCCGGGACGCCGAGCGCCTGCAGACCGGCGTAGGTGACGCCGATGTTGAAGCAGCTGTCGGGTTTAAGGTCGCCCCAATTTTCTTCGGTAGTGATGGACGGCACGCCGACCTCGCCGCCGTCAGCCGCGCCAAGGAAGCGCCGCGCTGCCGCGGCATCGGCGATCTCGAGCACCAGATGACGCACCCGGCTGCGGTGGTAGCCGCGCAGGATGTTGCCCTGCACCTCCGCCGCATCGAACCCATCGGGGCTGCGCAGGCGGTTCACCAGCCGAGACCCAACTGATGGCGGATCTGCGCGACCGAGTACCCCGGATAACCGCGGTAGCCGCTGCCGAGCGAAGCATTCGGGTTGACGTTGAGCTGCAGGATCAGGGCGCGCGGCAGCAAGCGCAGGTCGTCGTTGACGCCCGCCTTACCCGCCGACCCGGCCGCCGCGATGCCGTAATGCAGCAAGCCGGTGGCGAGATCGGGAACTTGATACATGTCGTGGTCGCGCACCCAATCGATGAACGCGTCGATGTGAGTCCCGGTGGGCAGCACCGCGTCGCCGCCCTCGATCAATGCGACGACACCGTCGAAGACACTACCGATCTGGGCAATGAAGTCCCGGATATAGTTGGAGAAGTCGCCGTCGTAGACCGAGAACATACACAGGTTGTTCTCGACGATGACGAAGCGCGCCGCGTGGACGGTCCCGACGTTGTCGAGCCCGGCGAAAATCTCGTCGAGGTTCTCGGCGATCGCCAGCGCGGCCTTGGCACGGCCGATCGCCGTCTTGTCCTTGAGCGGCATGATCAGGTTCATCGATCGCTGCATATTGTCGCCGGGCTGGGCTGCCAGATGCGGGCCGCCGGCCTGACGCGCGACGGGCGTCCGCCACGCCCAGAATGGCACAAGGATGCGGCCCGCGATGAACTCGAACAGCGCCGAGGTGCCAAGGCTGTCGACGACCCCGTCCAGCCAGCCGGCTTGCCGCTGCGCCATTACGACACCTGCTGGCTGAAGGGGCACCCGGTGCCGCCGCGCCGCTCGCGCGAGACTTCGTAGGCGTCCCTGCGCGCGGCGAGGATGGGATCGTTCGACAGCTCGATACCGGGCACGAGACGGCACGGGTTGAAACTGAGCTTCTCACAGCCGGCAATCTGATCGGCAGCGACCGCGCTCAGCGTCAACGTCCCCATGACGACTCGCCGCCGGGTCAGCGGCCACGGCACGGTCGGATCGTCGATAGCGTCGCCGGGCTCGCCGATCGTCATCAGCAGCTGGAACTCCGCCGGCCAATATCGCAAACGGTCGCGCAGCTCCTGATGCAGATAATCGTCTCGCGGCGGCGCGGCCGGGTCGGTCAGCTTGATGCCTGCCATCGGTTGCCAGAAAAAGCGGACGTAGCGCCGGGTGCGATCGGGTGCCGTCACCACGAAGGCGTGGACGGCGTTGTATGTCGCACGCGCATAGCTGACCGGCGCGCCGATCGTCGCCGCATCGAAGACCGCCAACTGGGCCGGACGGTGGTGGTTGGCGTAATCGAGCGATCCGGCCGCATTACTGGCAGTCTGGCCCGGCATCGGATCGGGCATCGGCGGTTTCAGTTGGAGCATGTCGACGATCTTCGACCACGGCGACTGGCGCGTGACCGGCGACATCCGGGCGGCGGCGCTGAAGGCGAGGAAGTCCTCGACTGTCGGCGAGAAGAACTCGCGCAGCGTCATCGCGACAAGGTCGGTGGCAGCGCCGTCTGCGAGATGGAAGCGGGCCGCCATGCCGCGCACGTCGGACCAGCCGTCATGCTTTATCGGACTGCCCGAACCGTTCGAGAACCGCACCGAGACCGGCACGGTTTTGCCCTGGAAGTGCGCGGCGGTACAGTAGTTGCGCGCGACGTCCGAGGCGCCGAAGCTGCCCGTCACGCCGATGCCGATCGTGTGGACCGGCCGGGTTCCGGGCCGGTGATCGGGAAAGTCCGCGATGACCGCGTCGACTAACCGCTCTGCTATGCCCGCGTCGTCCATGCTGTCCCCCAAGCGAATGCCTAGGATGCCGCGGGCTGCGTGTCAAAATATGTGACCTGCATCACTTGCCTTTGTCGCTCATCTTAGCGGGCCTCGTTTCTAAGCTGGAGCCCTCAAGAACTTGACCGCAAGTCGCTCGACTTCGGCGGCATTGTGCAGCGGCAGCCAGTGCCCGGCACCCTCGATAACGTGCGACTCGAAGCCCGCCGGTGCAAAGCGGCCTGAATTCGTCATCTGCTCGACGGTCAGCGCGGCGTCGGCGCTACCGATGATGCCGAGCACTGGGATGCTTGACTGGGGAAAGACGGCTTTCGTTAGCTCGCGAAAATTGGCGCGATACCAGTTCATCCCCGCAGTAAGCCGGTCGCGGCGCGACAGGTCCTGCCGCCAGTTCACAATTTCCGGCTCGTCGTGGGTCAACCGCCGCAGCAGCAGGAAGTCGTCGGCAAGCAGCAACGCCTCGGCAAGCCCCCGCCATTGGAACAGCGCGACATACCAGCTCCGCGACATTTGACGGATGCCGCTCCTGCACAGGGCATTGGGATGCCCAACCGAGAGCGCTACGAAACGGCTGAACCGGTCCGGATGATCTGCGGCGAGACGCCATCCGATGATCGAGCCCCAGTCATGCCCGATCAGTGCCGCCCGCGTGACGCCGAGCACGTCGAGCAGCCCGATCGCGTCGGCGGCGATCGTGGCGATCGTATATTCGCCGACGCTGGATGGCATCGTCGTCAGGCCGAAGCCACGCTGATCCGGTGCGATAACGCGAAATCCGAACTCGACGAGACCGGGGATCAGCTCGCGCCACAGTTTCGATGAGTCGGGGAAACCGTGCAGCAGCAGCAGCGGTTCGCCAGTCCCCGCCAGAACGACATGCATCTCGAGACCAGCGATGCTCACCGTCCGCTGTTCGAGACCAGTTAGATCCACAGCATGACGTCGACCCCCGCGCTCTTTATATTTATTACGGTTGCAACTACGGCAGAGTAATTGATGCAGACTTAATCGGGCGCTGCTGGACGATCAAGGATGAGCGGCATCGGCAGCCCCGTCGTATCGAAGGTCAAGGCTTCGCATGACTGGTATCGGACCGAGCCACGCCGTTATTAAGAGCGCCCGCGCGGCGTTGGCGCAAGGTGATCTGATCGCGACTTATGACCTGGCGCGGACAGGTCTCGCGAATGGCGAGGCAGGTGCGGCCTATCTTGTCGTCCTTAGCCTAGCGCGTATGGGCGACACCGCGGCGGCACAGGCCTCCTACGTCGCGCTGGCGCTCGACCGAGCCCGCGACGTCGACTCGCGGGCGCTCGGGGCCAGGCTCGCCAAGAATAGCGCCGAGGACCTGAGCGGCGAACCGCAGCGTGCTGCCTTTGCCGCTGCCAGCCGCTTATACGCTGCAATCCACGACGACACTGGCGACCTTTTCCCTGGCGTCAACGCCGCCAGCACGGCCTATCTGTCGGGTGACATGACGACCGCCCGGCGGCTGGCCGAAGCGTTGCTTCGCGACGGCGGCGAGGTCCGCCATTATTGGACCGGCGCGACGCGGGTCGAAGCCCTTGTGCTGCTCGGACGCGACGAAGCGGCGGCTGTCGCCTGCGTTGCGGCACGGAGTCTCCCCGGCGCTGATCTGGGCGCGCGGGCGACGACGTTATGCCAGCTCGAACTGCTCGCCGCACTGGCGGGGCTGGACCCCGACGGGCGGGTGCGGGCGGCGCTGCGGCCGCCCGGACTGGCGGTCTTCTGCGGCCATATGTTCGTCGAGGACACCGCCGCCGAAGCCGCGCTGGCCTCGCGCATCGCTACCACGCTGAACGACAATGACATCCGGATCGGTTTCGGCGCGCTCGCTTGCGGATCGGATATCGTGCTCGCCGAGGCGCTGCTCTTGCGCGGCGGCGAGCTCAACGTCGTGCTGCCCTTTCCGGTGACCGATTTTGTCCGGTCGTCGGTGGCTCCGGGAGGTGCCAGCTGGCAGCCCCGCTTCGAAGCTTGCGTCGCCGCTGCCCACGCGGTGCATATCGTCTCGGAGATCGGCGATATCGGCGATCCCCGCGCCTTCAACCACGGCACGGCGACCGCGATGGGCCTCGCCCGGCTGCGCGCCGCGCAGCTTGGCGGCACGGCGACGATGCTGGCAGTGTGCGACGAGCTTCGCGCCAGCGCACAAGCCTGCGTCAAGGGCGTTGCCGGCACGAGCGTCGACATCGCCTGCTGGCGCGCGGCAGGCGGGCGCGCCGACTTGATCGCGCCCGGCGGGATCGATCGCGCTATCGCTCCAGCGGCGCGCGCCGCGACCTATGCGGGTCCAACGCGTGTGCCGATGGCGCTGATCTTCGCCGACGCGCCAAACTTCTCGAAACTAACCGAGCAGGACATCCCGGCATTCTGGCGCGAGGTCATGGGAACCGCCTCGGCCATCCTCGGCCGCTTTCAGGCTGCCGTACGATCGCGCAACAGCTGGGGCGATGCGCTATTCATTGTCGTCAGCGACGTCGTCGCCGCCGCGGAGATCATGCTCGCGCTTCAGGAGGCGCTCGCCGCCGCCGGGGCGCTGTTCACGCTGCGCATCGGTGGCCATTACGGCATGGTGTTCGAAACCGACGACCCGGTGACCGGACAGCCGACCTATTACGGTACCGAAGTATCGCGCACGGCCCGCGTCGAGCCGATAACCCCGCCGGGCCAGGCCTACGTCACCGCCAGCTTTGCCGCGGCGTTGGCGATGGCTCCGGGGTATCACTTCCGCTGCCACTATGTCGGACGCGTGCCGTTGGCGAAGGATTACGGGACGTTCCCGATGTACCGGCTGTCGCGAGGGCACGCCGGGCTGTTCAAATGCGACTGAAGACTGGTCGTCGTCGACGCCATCCGGCTTTGGAGACTCTTTCGACAGACCCAAAACGGCGTGAGCGGCACCGTAGAAGGAACGCCGTTGCGCTATCATATGATTGCGGATCGGCACCCCTGAGAGCCGTCACCGGTAGCGCTGACATCTTCGATTGCGACTTGGCCACCTAACATTGTTAACCTAATTGGCCACATGCAGGACATCGCTAATTCGTCGAAAGGGGCACACTTTGTTTCACTAGGGCTTAACTGGAACGCATCACGCCGCCGGCGCAGGGGTTGGGTTTTAGCTTGACTGCAATCGAGTCTAAGCAATCGACTCGACCCGTTCGCGAAATGCGAAGAAGCCGCGCTGGGCGTGCGGCCACGTTCGGCTGTCCCATTCCCGGCGGCGACGCGTCAGCCGGATGCCTTCGACCGCCAATTCACCGGTTAGCACAGCGAGCAGCGTCGCGGTTGGACCGACGGGCGGATGCGGGGTGACGATCTGGTCCAGCCGATGACGTCGCGCCCAGTCGCTGATTGCCGCAGCGGTGCCCTCGCCTAGCGCCACGGCGTCGACGCCAAAGACCGCGCTGGCGCGCATGCACGCATCGCCGAGGGCATCGACGACAAAGCTCTCGACATTGGCGGCACGACCGTACTGACCGCCGAGGCTGGCCACCGCTGCGACTTGCGTCGCTCCCAGCGCGAGCGTCTCGGGCGCGAGATCGTCTTCGCTCAGCAGCAATCCCACCCGGCCGGCAGGCAGCGGCTCGGGCTCCGCGAGACCGCGCGCCGGCGGTATCGGCGGCCCGGCAATTGCGACCGCGCTCGTCGCCAGGCCGGTCGCAACGAACCGGCCATCGGTGTGACGCGCGATGTTGTCCGCTCGCGCGAGATAGGTCTTGCCGATCGTTTGCAAGCCCGCCACCCAGCGCCACGACAGCGTGTTCGACGCGGGATCGCCGTCATACAATTGCTGCCAAAACAGCGCCGCGCCGAGCTGCCACGGCAGCCGCAGCGTGAAAATCCAGATACTGGCGAACCACATCCGTGCGTGGTTGTGCAGATAACCGTGCTCGGCAAGTTCGCCGATCCACGCGTCGAAGCAGTCGATGCCGGTGCCGCCGGCGAGGGCGCGCGCATAGTCGCGCCGCCAGCCGCCCGGCTGTGCTTCGAGCCGTGCGAGATCGTTCACATAGTCGTCCCAGATCGACGGGCGCAGCTCGAGCCAGCCCTTCCAGTACGTTCGCCAGAGCACTTCGTGGATGAACTTGGCGGCCCCCTCGCCCGAGTGACGGACCCGCACCGCAGCCACGACTTCGGCCTCGGTGATCAGCCGGTAGCGCAGATAGCGCGACAGCATCGAGACATTACGGCGGTCCCCGACGCCGTGATCGAAATTCCGCGTCTCGGCATAGTCGCGACCGGCGCGGGCCGTGAAGTCTGCCAGCAGCGTCAATGCGGCCGCACGCGTTGGGAGTAATTCCATGCGGCTTCCTAGCGACAAATCCCCTGCAATCGGCACGACGCGATGCCGCGGCGGCTCGTCCCGGACGGCACCGGACGCGATCGAGGCGGCAATAGGGCCTACCGCGCCGATCAAAGCACCGTGATCATCAGGACATCAAGGTAAGGAAACGCGCAGCAACGCGCCGACATAAATATATTGGCGGTACGAAACCGTACAGCGCGTCTATACCGAAATGAAACGCTTGTGCGTTATCTCCATTAATAACATCGCCTGCTTGCATCATGCAACGCACTGACATCGATAAGGGTTCCGTCAAAAGTAATTTAATGAGCAGGAAGTCCGCAAGATGCTGGTTCCACCCGCGTCTACTGCTGCGGACCCTTTGCTACGAGATCGAATAAGTTATTGTAAGTGTTTGCTTATTTAGGATCGAGCGGATGTCGAGACACATGCTAGCACGTCGCGCGCGGCATAGCCTGATCGATGCGGTTGGTGCCATCTCGGCCGCATCACATACGCAGGCGCTGACGACCGCTGTCGATTTTACGCCGGGCCTCGACAGCAATTTTAATAGCGACACCCCAGCATTATCGTCCGACCCGGTGATCGCGGCCAACAAATTCAGTTCGCGATACTTGAACGATGTGACCCTGCTGATCTCGATACAGGATACGTCGGCCAATGCGCTGACATCGAGGGTAACAAATTTCGCTACTGTCGCCCCTTGTTCGACCGCGCGGAATGCGTTGATCGCCAACGCTTCGACGGCTGCGTCGCTGTCGGCGATCGCCGCACTGCCCGAGCCGTCGGCAGGGGCGCTCATGTTTACCGGCTTCGACGTGGCCGATGCCATCGTCCGGCGACAGCGGCGCGCGCCGGTTAGTGCCGCAGCCTGATTTCGCATTCGACACCGCAGCTGCTACACCAACCCTGGAGTAACATGATAGTTTCTACCGCCGACCACACCGCCGCCGCAAGGGCAATCGCCTGCTTCGCAGCTTTGCACTGTCCCGATGACTTGCTGAAATTATCCGCCGACGCCGATGATTACAACGAGCACGCCACTGCGATCATCGCCAACCTTCGCGATATCGCCCAACTCATCAAGCAGGCGACGCGCGTCGTTCACTGAGCGCGTCGTGTGGGATGCCTGACGCCGCCTGATTAGTCCTCGTCCGCTCGCGTGATTGCGGCGCCGGCGCCAACTGCCCATATTGCTCGGATGGCCATCCAGATTCGCACCTCGCTCGCCGAGCCCGAGAGCACGGGGGCATTTGTTCCGCACCGCCCAGCGCGCCCCGACAAGTCCGAGGGCGGCAAGGCGTTTCGGCTGGTCACCGACTACACCGCCAGCGGCGATCAGCCGACGGCGATCGCCGAACTCGTCGCGCAGGCCGAGGCGGGCGAACGCGACCAAGTGCTGCTCGGCGTTACCGGCTCGGGCAAGACCTTCACCGCGGCAAAGGTCATCGAGGCAGTGCAGCGCCCGGCCCTGGTGCTCGCGCCGAACAAGATCCTCGCGGCGCAGCTGTACGGCGAATTCAAGAGCTTCTTCCCCGACAATGCCGTCGAGTATTTCGTCAGTTACTATGACTATTACCAACCTGAAGCCTATGTACCGCGCTCGGATACCTATATCGAAAAAGAGTCTTCGGTAAACGAGGCGATCGACCGGATGCGTCACTCGGCGACGCGCTCGCTGCTCGAACGCGATGACGTCATCATCGTCGCGTCGGTCAGTTGCCTGTACGGCATCGGCTCGGTCGAGACCTATAGCGCGATGACCTTTAGCCTGAAGAAAGGCCAGAGTGCGGACCTGCGTGAGATCATCCGCAAGCTTGTCGCGCTGCAGTACAAGCGCAACGACGCGGCGTTCGCGCGCGGCAACTTTCGTGTCCGCGGCGACACGCTCGAACTGTTCCCGTCGCATTACGAGGACAGCGCGTGGCGGGTGACGTTCTTCGGCGACGAGATCGAGTCGATAACCGAGTTCGACCCGCTGACCGGCGCCAAGATCGCGGCGCTGCCGAACATCAAGATTTACGCCAACTCACACTACGTCACCCCCGGCCCGACGCTCAAGCAGGCGAGCGAGGCGATCAAGCACGAGCTGACCGAACGCCTGAAGGAGATGCACGCTGAGGGCAAGCTGCTCGAAGCGCAGCGGCTGGAACAGCGCACCAACTTCGATCTTGAGATGATCTCGGCGACCGGCAGCTGCGCCGGCATCGAGAATTACAGTCGCTTTCTGACCGGCCGCCTGCCCGGCGAGCCGCCGCCGACATTGTTCGAGTATCTGCCCGAAAACGCCTTGCTGTTCGTCGACGAGAGCCACGTCACCGTGCCGCAGATCGGCGGCATGTCTCGCGGCGACCACCGCCGCAAGCTGACGCTCGCCGAATACGGCTTCCGGTTGCCGTCGTGCATCGACAACCGGCCGTTACGCTTCGAGGAATGGGAGGCGATGCGCCCGCAGACGGTCTTCGTCTCGGCGACGCCGGGCAAATGGGAGATGGAAGCCACCGGCGGCGTCTTCGTCGAGCAGGTCATCCGCCCGACCGGGCTGGTCGACCCGCCGGTCGAGATCAAGCCGGTTGAGGACCAGGTCGAGGACTGCATCGCCGAGGCGCGCAAGGTCGCCGCGAACGGCTATCGGACGCTGGTGACGACGCTGACCAAGCGCATGGCCGAGGATCTCACCGAGTTCATGCACGAAGCCGGCTTGCGCGTTCGCTACATGCACAGCGACGTCGAGACGCTTGAACGCATCGAACTGATCCGCGACCTGCGCATGGGCGTCTACGATGTGCTGGTCGGCATCAATCTGTTGCGCGAGGGGCTCGATATCCCCGAATGCGGGCTGGTGGCGATCCTTGATGCCGACAAGGAAGGCTTCCTGCGCTCCGAAACCAGTTTGATCCAGACGATCGGCCGCGCCGCGCGCAACGTCGAGGGCCGCGTCATCCTTTATGCCGACCGCATCACCGGCAGCATGGAGCGCGCCATGGCCGAAACCGGCCGACGCCGGACGCGACAGGAGGCGTACAACACCGAGCACGGCATCACCCCGACGACGATCAAGCGCAACATATCCGACGTGCTGGCGGACGTCTCGATGCGCGACGGGCTGACCGTCGAAACCGGCGACGACGAGACCCCGCACATGGTCGGGCACAATCTGAAGGCGTACATCGCCGACCTCGAAGAGCAGATGAAGAAAGCCGCCTCGAACCTCGACTTCGAGATCGCCGCCGGCATTCGCGACCAGATCCGGCGCCTCGAGCAGGACGAACTCGGCATCCCCGCCGGCGAGCGCAAAGCACCGGTGCAGGGGCGCGCGACCGGCGGTACGCCGGGGACGCGGACGACGCGGTTCGCGAAGGCGAAGGCAGCAAGGGGGGCGAGGCAAGCGGGGGGTCGGCGGTGAGTTTGTGCTTAATTCACGCTTCTGCGGTTCCAGAATGCCTATGATCTCAAGAAAGTCGCCCGCCATCATGCCGCCGAACTTGCGCATATTTGACCACGCGTTGATCGGACTGTCTGAGACGCGAGCCGACTAACTTTCATTAAACTGAGCTCTGCGGAACCTACCCTTTGCGGTCCGCCTCAAACTGGCCGCCATGAAGTCTTGTTCCGGCAAGGAACGAGCGCTCAAATGATTCGCATGCTTGTGTTACTGTCGGGCGCGCTGGCGCTATCGGCGTTTACGTCGACGAAGCAGTTCGCCGACATCGGGTTCAAGCCGCCGGCGGACAGCTATGGGCTGATCGTCCTCCGCCCCGGTGTTTCGGTCGGGCTGCTGACCGCAGGAGGGCTGGTCGAGTTGCGCGGCGCCCGCGTCATCGCCTCGGACAAGACCACGACCCGCATCGACGGGGTGACGCACTGGCAGTGGGTGTTCCTGTCCGACCGCGCGGTTCTCCACGAGATCGCACCGCGCCGGGCCAGAAGT
>JAYTHJ010000393.1:0-7528 GCA_043732725.1 Sphingomonadaceae bacterium
CTGAAAGGACGCCGATGCCAAGCACGCCCGCGACGATCGCGCTCGTCGACGACGATCGTAACATCCTGACCTCGGTGTCGATCGCGCTGCAGGCCGAGGGTTTCGCGGTGCGGCTCTACTCCGACGGCGCGGCGGCGCTGAAGGCGTTGACCGAGAACCCGCCCGACCTCGCGGTGCTCGACATTAAAATGCCGCGGCTCGACGGCATGGAGTTGCTGCGGCGGCTGCGCGAGAAGTCGGCGGTTCCGGTGATTTTCCTGACCTCGAAGGACACCGAAATCGACGAGGCGCTCGGGCTGGCAATGGGAGCCGACGACTATATCGGCAAGCCGTTCAGCCAGCGGCTATTGATCGAGCGGATCCGCGCGGTGCTGCGGCGCACCGCGCAGCGTCTCGGGCTGCCCGCGGCCGAAGGCGATGCCGTGCCTGGCCCGACGATCGTTCGCGGGCGACTGAATATGGACCCGGCGCGCCACCGCGTCCGCTGGGGTGACGAAAGCGCCGCGGGCGATGTTGCGCTGACCGTCACCGAATTCCTGATCCTCGAGGCGCTCGCCACCCGCCCTGGCTTCGTCAAGTCGCGCGACCAGCTGATGGATGCCGCGTATCAGGATGACGTCTATGTCGACGACCGCACCATTGACAGCCACATCAAGCGGCTGCGCAAGAAATTCCGCGCCGTCGACGGCGAGTTCAAGGCGATCGAAACGCTATACGGCGTCGGCTACCGGTTCAACGAGGAGTGATCCGGGGTAGCTGCCGCCAGCGGTGGCGGCGTTGCTGGCAAGAACGATGAGCCAGCCGAACTGGCGTTGGGGTTTCAGCCTCGTACCGCGCATCCTCGCGGTCAACGTCTTCGCCGTGCTGATGCTAGCAGGAAGCATTCTCTATCTCGATTCGTTCCGCGAGCGGCTGATCGACCAGCGCCGTCTCGGGCTCGCGACCGAGGCCCGCCTCGCCGCCGAGGCGCTGGCGCAGACTGTCTCGATGCCACGGGCCGCCGCGCTCATCGGAAGGTTCGGTGCCACCAGCGGCAACCGCTTGCGGCTGTACGGGACCGACGGCGCGCTGCTCGCCGACAGTTGGCGGGCGACCGGGCCGACGTTCGAGCTGCGCGATCCCGCCACCGAGCCGTTCCGCCGCGCCATCGCGCGCTTTCTCGACCAAGCGGTCGAGGCGGTCGGCAGCTTTCCGACTTTGCCCGAATACATCGAGCCTGCCGTCGACCGCCGCGCCGCGTGGCCCGAAGTGGTCCGCGCCGCCACCGCCGGTAACGTCGCCGACACGCTGCGCTTCTCCGCCGAGCGGATCGTCGTCATCAGTGCCGCCGCCCCGCTCCCCGGCGCGCAGCGGCCCGCCGTGGTCGTCCAGCTGACCCGCGACACGCGCGACATCACCGACCTCGTCCGCCGCGAGCGCCAGACGCTTTTCCTGACCTTTCTCGGCGTCCTCACCATCAGCCTGCTGATCTCGAACTTCCTCGCCAACACCATCGTGCGGCCGCTGCGGCGGCTGGCCGAGGCCGCGCAGCGGGTCCGGCTCGGGCGGGCGCGAGAAGTGCGGGTGCCGCGCTTCATCCAGCGTCGCGACGAGATCGGCGAATTGGCGCGCGCGCTGTCCGACATGACCGCGACACTGCGCGACCGCACCGACGCGACCGAGGCGTTCGCCGCCGATGTCGCGCACGAGCTGAAGAACCCGCTGGCCAGCCTGGCGAGCGCGGTCGAAACGCTCGAGCGCGTCCGCGATCCGGGGCTGCAGGTCCAGTTACTCGGCGTCGTCCATAACGATGTGGCACGCATCGACCGGCTGATCACCGATATCGCCGATGCCTCGCGGCTCGATGCCGAGCTGTCGCGCAGCCGCTTCGACCGCGTCGACCTCGGCGTCGTGACGACCGGACTGGTCGCCGGCTACGACCGCGCCGGGCTGCCGCGGGGTGTCGAGCTCGCCTTCGCCGCCCCTGAACCGGGCAGCGCCGTCGTGCTTGGCGAAGCGGCACGGCTGGCGCAGGTGCTGCGCAACATCATCGACAACGCCGTGTCGTTCTCGCCCGACGGCGGCGTCGTCATCATTGTCGTCGAGGGCGTCGGCGACCGCGTCCAGCTCCGTGTCGACGACCACGGTCCTGGCATTCCGCCCGACAACCGTGAGGACATCTTCCGGCGCTTCTACTCCGACCGCCCCGCGGCGGAGGCGTTCGGCCGGCATTCGGGGCTGGGACTGGCGATCTCGCGCACCATCGTCGATGCGCATGGCGGCACGATCGAGGCGGTCAACCGCGAGGTGCAGGGCCACATTGCCGGGGCGCGCTTTCTCGTCGGCCTGCCGGCCGCGTGATGCTGCTGCATGCCAGCGCCGTGGCGATCGGGATGCATGCGGTGCTGCTGACGGGGGCGAGCGGCCGCGGCAAATCCGATCTCGCGCTGCGCCTGATCGACCGCGGTGCGCGGCTGATCGCCGACGACCAGGTGCAGTTAAGTCTCGATGGCATACGGCTGCTCGCCGCAACGCCAGCGTCGATCGCCGGGCTGATCGAGCTCCGCGGAGTCGGCCTCGTCCAGCTGCCGTGGACGAGCGGCGTCCCGGTGGCGTTGCTCGTCGATCTCGACGCCGCGCCGCAGCGGCTGCCGTTGCCGCTGCACCGCGTCCTGCTTGGCCACGCGTTGCCGGTGGTGGCGTTAGCGGCGTTCGAGGCCTCGGCCTCGATCAAGGTCGAACACGCTTTGACGCGGGCGGTGGCCGGAGTAGAAGCGCCGCCGTGAACGCCGCCAGCACTGTCACCGCGTCGCCGATCCTGCTCGTCACCGGCATGTCGGGAGCGGGCAAATCGAGCGCGCTCAAGGCGCTCGAGGATATGGGCTATGAGGCGGTCGACAATTTGCCGCTGACGCTGCTCGAGCGGCTGCTGGCGACCCCCGACGACATGGCCGAGCACGCCACGGCGCGCCCGCTGGCGTTTGGGATCGACTCGCGGACGCGGGGCTTCGATGCCGACGCGATCGTCGTGCGGCAGCAGGAGCTGCAGCGTCAGGGCTTCGACGTGCGGCTGCTGTTTCTCGACTGCAGCGGCGGCGAGCTGACCCGGCGCTTTTCCGAAACCCGCCGCCGCCATCCGCTGGCGACCGACCGCCCCGCCGCCGACGGGATTGCCCGCGAGCGCGAGATCATGGCCCCGTTGCGGCGGTGGGCCGATATCGTCATCGACACCACCGACTACGCCGCGCCCGACCTGCGCCGTGCGCTCACCGACCGCTTCGGCCGCGCCGAAGCGCATTCGCTGACGGTGACGATCATGTCGTTCGGCTTCGCCCGCGGGCTGCCGCGCGATGCCGATCTGGTGTTCGATATGCGCTTCCTTGCCAACCCTCACTGGGTCCCGGCGCTGCGGCCGCTGACCGGCGAAGACGCCAAAGTTGGCGCGTACGTCGCGGCGGACCCGGCGTTCCAGCCCGCCTTCGACCGCATCGTCGACCTGTTGCTGACCCTGCTCCCCGGCTATGGCCGCGAGGGCAAGGCCTATCTGACCGTCGCGTTCGGCTGCACCGGCGGGCGGCACCGCTCGGTCTATGTCGCGCGAACGATGGCCGAGCGGCTGGCCGCCGCAGGCTGGCAAGCCTCGGTGATCCACCGCGATAAGGCGGGCGGCGGCGATGCGCCCGCCCTCGAACATATGGAGCAAACGGCATGATACCACCTGCGCGCTGGCTCGACGCATGATCGGACTGGTGCTGGTGACGCACGGGCGGCTCGCGGTCGAGTTCGCCGCGGCGCTCGAACACATCGTCGGCCCGCAGACCGCGCTGGAGAGCGTCTGCATCGGTCCCGACGACGACATGGAGGCGCGGCGCGCCGATATCGCCGCCGCAATCGCCCGGGTCGAGACCGGCCGCGGCGTCATCCTACTTACCGATATGTTCGGCGGCACCCCGTCGAACCTTGCGATCTCGCTGATGGGCGGCAATATCGAAGTCATCGCCGGGATCAACCTGCCGATGCTGGTGCGGCTCGCCTCGGTGCGCAAGTCGATGGGCGTCGCCGCCGCCGTCGAGGCCGCTCAGGAGGCTGGGCGCAAGTACATCTCGATTGCGTCGAAAATACTGGGCGAGGCGGCTTGAGGTGGACACGCCGATCCCCGAACCGGGCGCGCCGCTTCATCCATCAGCGTACCAGGCTGGGCCGATTGTCGTGACGATCCGCAACAAGCGCGGGCTGCATGCGCGCGCCAGCGCCAAGTTCGTGACGCTGGCGAGCGGCTTCGACGCCGTCGTGACCGTCGCCAAGGACGGCGCTTGCGTTACCGGCACCTCGATCATGGGCCTGATGATGCTCGCCGCCGCGCCGGGCGATACCCTCGAACTGTCGGCGACCGGCCCGCAGGCCGAGCTCGCGTTGGCCGCGCTCGCCGGCCTGATCGAAGCGAGGTTCGACGAGCGCGATTAGGGCCGCAGCAACGCTGGGACTACGCCGCCACCGGGAACCGCAGCAGTCGCTCCCGCGTCGGTACCAGCGCCAGCAGCGGCCCGCCGATCGCGGCGATAAACGCCGGATCGTCGATATGCAGTCCGCCGGTCAGCGCGCCGAACGCCGGCAGCACGATGCGCTGCGGCGTCACCGCGAAACACCGGCGCACGATCCGCCGCCCGCGCACACTGACCGCGACCTTGGGATGATAATGCCCCGAAATCTCGGGGCCGCCCGCCCCCTGCACCGCGGCGTGGCGGAGCGCGACGCCGCCGACCCGCGCTTCGTCGGCGACACGCCCGCCGAGCGCTGCGGCGCTGTCGCCGTCGTGATTGCCGGTGATCCACAGCCAATCGACTTCGGCGATCAGCCCGGCGATCGTCACGCGTGCCGCGTCCGGCAGCCGTCCGACGCCGCCACTGTCGTGGAACGAGTCGCCGAGGCACCACACCCGCGCCGCACCGGTCGCGGCGACTTCGGCGGCGAGCAGGTCAAGCGTATCGAGGCTGTCGTACGGCGGCAGGAACTGGCCGTGGATACCGTAGTAGCTGGCCTTTTCGAGATGCAGGTCGGCCACCAGCAACGCCTCGAACGCCGGCCAGAACAGCGCACCCGACGCCAGCGGCACGAACGCGTGACCGGCGAACGAAAAGGCAACATCGGGCATCAGCGGGGTATAGTGCGTCTGCCGTGTGGCGCAAGTGTGCATCAGCATGCCTGCTTCTGGGTGGTTAGTGATCTGTCCCGTTTTGGGCGGGGCGGTAAAATTTAGACGTCGCTTGTAAATACGGCTGTCAATAATCGTCAGGTCATATCGTCGATCTGTGACACGCAGCTCATTCGGCTTTTGATTAGCCGTATAATGTCGCTGTCCCATCGTTGAAGACGACCTCGCACGCTCGTCCTTTCATTATGAATGGCAGTTCGCGCTAGTAGCCGCGAGTTGTCTAGAATGGTTATAATGACGTGCTCTTTGCTTACTGGAAGCGACAGGCTGCATGGCGTCTATTGCCACATTATAATGATAAAGCCAATGTATGCGCCAATCGCAGCTGATCTACCGAGCCCACTATCCCAGCCGCTCAACAAGGACAGAAGCAGTAAAGCGATGCCGAAACAGGTCAGAGTGATAAGCTGATCCAAGCCATAGATTGGTATGAGCAAGCGCCGGATCAGAACGTGGTCTGATGTTATACCAGGTCGCGGTGATCATGACCCCTGTGCCCATTGGCGCCTTCCGATGGATTTAATGCGGTCGGGCTGATCGATCAGCTTGTTCCAGGCGTCACAGCAGTGATCGACGATTTCGGTGCAGGATCCGAAGATGCGGTTGGGGAGCCAGTTGTCCCGCATGAACTGCCAGATATTTTCGACGAGATTGAGCTCGGGACATTTGGTCGGCAGCGGAATGATGCTGATATTGTCGAGCATGATCAGCGCGTCGGTCATATGCCATCCGGCCTGATCCATGAGCAGTACGGCAGGGGCGCCGGGCGCCACGGTTTGCGCGATTTCGGCAAGATGCAGGTTCATCGTGTCGGTATTGCAGAACGGCAGGACAAGCCCTGCGCCCTTACCGAGGGCCGGGCAGATTGCGCCGAAGATTTAGGTTGAGGTGGTACGTTGATAATGGGGCGCCGATGGACGTGTCCCGCGCTTGGCCCACCGACGCGTGATCTTGTTTTTCTGACCAACGCGCGCCTCGTCCTGAAACCAGAGTTCTATCGTCGTGCCTTGCGCGAGGTGCGTGCGGACTTTTTCCAGTTCGGCGGCAAAGCCCCCTTTTTAAACGCCTCCAGCGTGTCTGTGTCTTGAGCCTGGTGGCGAGGTCGCGCCGAAAGCTTCACGTAGCCCGGCTTCCTCAATTCGCGGCTGACCGTCGTGCGATCCACCGATACCTTGAACTCGTCGCTGGTCCATTTCACCAGATCGACCAGCCGCCAGCGGATGATCCTATAGACCGCCGCATCCGGCCCGCTATCCACGATCGCTGCAAGGGCTTGACGCTGAGCATCATCAAGTTTGAAATTGTCCCCGGTGTCTTCCCATCGAGCAGTCCATCGGGACCGCGCTCGTTGAAGCGGACGACCCAGTCGCGCACGATCTGCCGGCCGACAGAGCCGAGCCGAGCCGCAGAAGTCCGGCTGCCTCCGTCATAGATCTGCGCCAGTGCCAAAAGGCGCCGACCTAGTTCGCGTTTCTCGAAACGCGAACTAACTGCCTCAATCCCGCCGCGTCATAATCGCTCCTAAGCACAACCCCGGTCCCCATAACAATGTACTCCCTGAGTACATCGCCATAGATCCATAGTTTTTGACCCTTGGGAATCCCCTCGCTAGTCAGGATCAACGCGACTTGGTATTACCCGACTGTGCTCATATTCCAAGCTTGTCAGAAGCCATTTATATTGTTCAGTTTGGTATCGTCGAGGCTTCAAAACAACCCCCATCAAGATCGCAGCCATATAGGCGCTAACGGAAGCTGAGTTTGGACACAGACCGTTGATGAAAATCTTCCTACGCGTTCGGCTCAGCTCCCCAGTCGCGGCGAAATCACTTCGCCCTGCGCGGCGGCACCACGAAGCGCCCGCTGACCCGCCCGCCGCTGGCCGACCCGGTCGACTTACCGCCGCCGGTGCCCGCGCTGTCGAGCGTCGAGCGGCCGCTGTCGAGGTCGATCGACAGCCGCTGGCCGCGCAGCACCGATTCGCCGCGCGTGAGCACGACGTCGCCGCTCAGCGTGATGATCCGCTGCGTCACGTCGTAGATGCCGTAACGCCCGCTGGCGCGCTCGGACGGCGACGTCAGCTTGACGTTGCCCTGCGCATCCATACGCTGGATTTCGGGCTGCTTGCCGGGGGCGCGGCGGTAGAACATCTTCACCTGGTCGGCGGTCAGCGTCAGCGTGCCCTGCGTGATACGGACGCTGCCGGTCAGCAGCGCTTGCTGATCGTTGTCGCGGACCTCAACGTGGTCGGCATCGAAGTCGACCGGAGCCTCGGTATTGTGCTTGGCCAGCGCTGACGTCTGCGCCGCTGCCGGGACAGCCTCGACCAGCGTCAGTA
>JAYTHJ010000394.1:0-2195 GCA_043732725.1 Sphingomonadaceae bacterium
ACAGTGCCCAATCTGCGCCGCTTCGCCGCCGAAGGCTGGTCGGCTAGCGGCGTGGTCGGCGTACTGCCGACGCTGACCTATCCGAGCCATACCACGCTCATCACCGGTGTCGCGCCGCGCCGCCACGGTATCGTGAACAATTTGACGTTCGATCCGACCAACGTCAACCAGACGGGTTGGGACTGGTACGCCTCCGACATCCTGGTGCCGACCCTGTGGGACGCGGCGCATGCGGCCGGCATCGTCACCGCTAATGTCCACTGGCCGGTTAGCGTCGGTGCCGACATTGATTACAATCTGCCGCAGGTCTGGCGCACCGGTCACGACGACGATCGCAAGCTGATGCGCGCACTCGCCACGCCCGGGCTGATAAACGATCTTCAGCGTAACCTCGGCTCCTATCCGCAGGGCATCGACGAGAGCGTCGAGGGTGATGCCGGACGAGCCAAGTTCGCGGTCAAGCTTGTCCAACAGCGGCATCCGGGTTTCATGACGATGTATCTGACCGGCCTTGATCACATCCAGCATCTCTATGGTCCTGACACGCCTGAGGCGCACCAAGCGCTCGAGCAGATCGACGGCATGATCGGTCAGCTGATGGCGGCGGCACCGGGCAGTAATATCGCGGTCGTGTCGGACCACGGCTTTGTGCCGGTCACTACCGATGTCAATCTGTTCGGTGCATTCATCCAGGCCGGTCTGATCACGGTCAACGGCGGCAAGATCACTGCATGGCAAGCGGTGCCGTGGTTCGCTGGCGGCAGCGCCGGCGTTGTCCTAGCGCGGCGCGACGATGCGGCGCTCCGCGGCCGCGTCGCAGCGCTGCTCGATCAGCTTCGTGCCAACCCGGAAACCCACATTTCTGCTATTCTCGATCACGGCGAACTGGTGAAGCGCGGGGCCGGCGAGCAGGCCGACTGGTTTATCGAATTCGCGCCCGGGACCGAGATGGGCCGCGACCCGCTCGCACCGCTAGTCGCGGGTTCGACACTGAAGGGCATGCACGGCTACGACCCGGCGATCCCGGCGATGCAATCGGTGTTTTTCCTGCTCGGGCCAGCGGTGCACGGCCCGCGCCCGCTTGGCACAATCGACATGCGTCGGATCGCGCCGACGCTGGCTCAGCTGATGCACACCAGGCTAACCGCTGCCGAGCTGCCGCCTCTTTAAGTCCAGCAATGCTGAGAGCAATCGCCGACCTCCTGGACGCCCGCTATTTGACAATGTTGCTTTCAAGCCACTTGATTTGTTCGATACGGTGGCTGTCTTCAAATCGTCACGAGCTTTTCGCTTAATCGTCATCGACCGATCACTAAGGAGCTGCTCGCTAGGTACTGATCAGGGGTTTGCTCGATGGTTCGAAGTTTCTGGCTCGCTTCTGCAGCGACGCTGCTGATGAGCAGCGCGGCATTCGCCGAAGTCGCAGCGGTCGCTACCGTTCCGGCTGCCAGCACCGAGGATGCCGAAATCGTCGTCGTCGGCCGCGGTGAAATCCGCCAGGTGCAGCAGATTACCGCTGCCGATATCGCGCTGACGACGCCGGGTACCAGCCCGCTCAAAGCGATCGAGAAGCTGCCGGGCGTCAACTTTCAGTCGGCGGACGCGTTTGGTGTTTACGAATGGTCGACGCGCATCTCGCTGCGTGGCTTCAACCAGAACCAGCTCGGCTTCACGCTCGACGGCGTGCCGCTCGGCGACATGTCGTACGGCAACACCAACGGCCTGCATATCAGCCGCGCGATCATCCCCGAAAACGTCGGGGTCGTCCGGGTCAGCGAAGGCGCGGGCGCGCTCGGCACCGCTTCGACAAGCAATCTCGGCGGCACGATCGAGTTCTTCTCGCGCGCGCCAAGCGACAGCTTTGGGGTCAACGTCTCGGGCACCTACGGCAGCGCCAATACCTACCGCGTCACCGTCGACATGGAAACCGGCGAGCTTGCTTCGGGCGGCAAAGGGTATGTCAGCTTCGCACACCTCGATGCCGGCAAGTGGAAGGGCCACGGCGTCCAGCGCAGCAACCAGGTCAATCTAAAATTTGTCCAGCCAGTCGGCTCCTCGACGCTGACCGCGTTTGTCAACGGCTCGGATCGTAAGGAGCAGGACTATCAGGACCTGTCGCTCGAGATGATCCAGCGGCTCGGTTATTATGCCGACAACCTCAACCTGAACTACGCCTTGGCGAAGCAGATCGCGCG
>JAYTHJ010000395.1:0-2193 GCA_043732725.1 Sphingomonadaceae bacterium
AACCGACCCGAAGTCGCGATTATCGGACCCAATAAGATCGTCGAACGGCCGGTCTTCGCACAGAATGCGCAAGGGCTCGACGAGTTGCGCCGCGCAAAGATGATGAATCTGTCGATAAGTTGCGATCACCGCGTTGTCGACGGGTGGGACGCCGCAAGCTTCGTGCAGAGTTTGAGACGATACTTGGAGACGCCCGTGCTGCTGTTTGCTGACTGATCGCGGTGGTACGTTGACCATGTTTGCGCCAAGATAATTACAGTCCACGACGTGATGAACGGTCACGCCGAAGATTGCGTGTGACTCGGCTAGATGCAAGCGCCGGAGCAAAACCATGATGATAGACGTGAGTAGGCAACCAAGAGGCGCTTACGTGCGTTCATTGATTTAGACTGAGCTGCTTTCATAAATCACCGCAACTCCACTTTCCGCTCTACCCAACTGGTCGGCCCCCGCTCCTCTTCGAACTTGCGACTGCTTTCGGGCGTCACTCGTCACTTCCTGAACAGTAAGAACTGGGCGCAAAGCTGCCTTCAGACTCCTGATAAAGGAATGGTCAGACATACGGGGATGGCGCCTGAAAGCGGACAGGCCGCTTCCCACCATCAAAGGCGCGCAATCGGCCATTGGCTCGAAACCGGTAATCCAAGCGGGGCATGCTGTCGTCGCAGCGATCAGTCTTCATGCAAATGAAGCGCTAGTTCGTCAATTCGGGCAGCTGTCATCCCCGTATTCTGCGCAAATTCTGACCACTTTCCAACGGCGTGCTCGACCTCGTTGATGATCACTTTAAGCTGCTTTGACGCCAGTCCGGCGGCAACTCCCTCAGCAAGCAGGTTTGCCCGGCTTGGCCGTCGGCCTTCGCCGTCGATCGCCAGATAATGTTCCCCGCCAGGTCCGGGAGAGAACGTGAGATCAAACGCCGGGGATAGCATCCACTCACCGTCCGCATTCATCAAGAAGGCGTGGTTGCGGGCGTGGTCGTCGCGATTGTGGGCAAGGACGTTGAACACCATGCGGCGGAACGCGGCTTTAACCGTGCGGATGTCGCGGGTCAGATACTGGGTAGTGCGGAGATACTCGCGGTAGCTGACCGCCGCACCGTCGGGATCGGCCTGGAGCAACCCGGCGAGCGAATGGAGATGTAGCGGGCCCTCGGCATCGCTGTCGAACCGACGGCTGGCGAAGTGCCCCGAGCCGGTGCGGGAAGGCAGCAGCCGGTACGGCGCGACCTCGATCCCGGCGGCCACCGCCATCGCAGCATAGGCAGCTTCGAGCGCGCCGATGTCCACTGGATCACCGGGCGCGCGGAACTTTACCAGCCATGGCTCGAGCCCCGGTCTCGGCGTGGTGGAAAGACTGGCGTCGTCCGCGCCCAGCCAGACCTGCGCTTTGGGCCTGGCACCCCCGGCGCTGCCGCCGAGCCGTTGCAGAGCGCCAAGCATCTCCGACGGCTCGCCCGCGATGACCGCTAGCGCCTCGGCCTGAAGGAGATCGAGATCGGGCATCGGCATGGTTTCTTCAGCGATCGCATCGGCCGGCATAAACCTCAGCGCGCCGAACCCGCTCTCGCCGACGAGTGCCAGACGGTCGAGTGGCGTCAGCGCATTTGGATCACGACCGAGCGCGCGGAGCCGACGATCGAGCAGCAGCCGACCATAGCTCTCGGGGAGGCTGTCGGCGAAGACACCGAACAGGCCCGCGAATGGCTCGCGCGGTGCGGTCTGAACGCCGGCATTGAGCGGGAGATACAGCGGCGATATCGGCAGCTTGGCGTCGAGAAATTCCGGCGCGCACTCGAACAGCGCCCGCCGGTCGCGCCAGGCGAGCCGACCGACCTTCAGGCGGCGCGTGCCGATTTCGAGCTGGACGTCGAGGAGTTCGGTCACGACCGGCGACCCCGTCGCCGCACAAGCTGCGGGGCGACCAACTCGTCGAGGCTCGCGAGCGGCGGCGGCGCGAACAGGGTTTCGACATCGGCGTCGCGCCCGAGCGCCTGGGCAAGCCGGATCAGGCTTTCGAAGGCAATTTGCCCAGTCGTCTCGAACCGCCGCAAGGACGCGAGGGTGACCCCGGACCGGACGGCAAGCCCGGCCTGAGTAAGATTGGCGTTCAATCGTGCGGATCGCATGCGCGCCGACACGCCCTCCGCCAGCTCATGGACAGATTTCAACATCGGTCGTCAGGTAGCACTTA